>DAOVUC010000014.1 GCA_030632765.1 Candidatus Dadabacteria bacterium | reverse complement strand
GAGATCCATCCATGGCAGTGCCTTATCTTGAGAAGGAGATACAAAATCTCCACGAAATTGGATTTAAAGTTATGTTAAAGCCTCATATATGGATAGGTGGGCACGATCTTGATCCCGATAATTGGAGAAGCAAGATTGATTTTGACGATCTCGAAAAAAGAGAAAAATGGTTTGAAAGCTATACAAAATTTATACTGGGGGAAGCTGTGTTAGCAGAGCGGACCACTACAGAGATGCTGGTTATAGGTACAGAGCTTGTCGGAGTTTCCAAATATACCGAAAGTTGGAAAAAACTGATTGAGAAAATCAGAGGTGTTTACAGCGGTAAGCTTACATACGCCGCGGAAGGTAGGAATGCAATGAAGATAGACTTCTGGGGCGCTTTAGATTATATCGGTATAGATGCCTATTTCCCTCTTACGGATAAGACAGACCCAAGTATAGAGGAACTTACAGAGGGATGGAAAAAGTACGAGCCACAAATCAAAGCTTTGTCAGATAAATATGGCAAACAAATTATCTTCACAGAGGTTGGATTTAAATCTGTTGAGGGATCTGCTATAAAACCCTGGGAGTGGAAACAGGACGGCAACACCAGTGAGAAGGAACAGGCACTTGCATTTGAAGCCACTTCAATTGCCTTTAGGGATAAACCCTATTTAGCGGGGATATTTGTTTGGAAATATTTTACTGATATGAATAGCTATGAGAGGGGAAATAAAGAGAAGGGCTTTACTCCATACGGCAAAGAGGCCGAAAAAGTTATTTCTGGATGGTTTGGGACAAATGACAGAAAAACTGCCAAATAATACCTGCCCGCTTGGCCCGCATCTCCAGCACTACTGGGATCGACTAACTGATATGGAGAAAAGAGCTTGATTCCTTTGGAAGGACGTATGAACTACAGAGTAACATGTTCGATGGAAAGCTACTTCATTACTGTGCTTTCTTTAGATAGCAATTAATCCACGTAAAATATCCATCCGCTTTCATTTCCCCCCAATCTACCCTTGAGAGTTACATTTTCTCTTTGCGGATTTTTTTCGATTGAGACAATTCTTTCATGAGAACCATGGAGGGCATAAATCTGTCCCTCTTTTGTTTGTATAAAGTGAGCGTGCGGTTCGTATTCGTTGCATGGGCAGTTGGCTACAACCGTTGTAACATCCCCCTCTTCATATTTTGTAAATACACATAGAACAGTCCCCGTAACTTTTGTTCTAGCGATATCTTTTGTTTCCTGGGGTTCAAACGACGGAGTGTAGAGAAGCCATGCTCTTTGATGACCACCTGTTTTGCCTTTCAACCTAAGTGGAAGGCGGTAGCCCATCCTGGATTTAGAACTCTCGGTGATTTTTTCCATTTCCTCATCTGAACCGTGCAGCGAATATAGGTTGCCGTCAACTCCAATTAGATATAGTAATCCCTTGCATTCCGTAAATTCCTTTGATACATTGGCCTTTCCCGTTTCATCTAGCTGAACACAAGCAAGGTTGCCTCTTACAATCCGTACATCTTCACTTTGGGCAAAGCTGTTAAGTTGGAAAAGTAATACCGTTAGCAAAAAAAGAGTTAATAAATTTAATCTCCGCAAAATACGACCTCCACGGCACCATATTTCTACTTAATAATATTACATGAGTTTAGATACACAATGTAAGTAAAAAGTTTAAGCTCTATACTAAATCATTATCGTTTCTGCCGAAGCTTTAGTTCAGGAAGAAGCTCGTTGATTGAATTTATTAGAAATTCCCGTTCATACACTTCACTATCTACCACTTCGCCGTTCCAAACTATTATATCAAGATCAATTGTTCTAGGGCCGTCTTTGTTTTCCGATTTAACTCTTCCTAATTTTTTTTCTAGATTTTTTAGCCACGATTTTAAGGTCGGAGAATCCATTTCAGTCTCAACTAGGAATGCTCCATTTAAAAAGTTGTTTTGGTTCTTACAGCCTATTGGGGCGGTTTCAATAAAAGACGAGGCTCTAATTAGGTTGTGTTGATTTACTACAGCGTTTTTAGCTTCCTCGATATTTTTTTCCGGATCAACGTTCGAACCAACGCCAATTACTATTTTATTTAATCTCATAATCTTTTTACTTGTTACCGCCCCTGTGTTTGTGTAACCGATACAGAATCTGTAAAACGAAGCGCGCCAGGTTTATCAACCCGCACACTGGCTTTCTCTACCTTTTTATTCTCCATAACAATCTTTATAGCTTCCCCCGCGATTCTTTCGATCAAGTTAAACCGAGACCCTTCAACCATCGCGATTATTTTTTTTGTTATGGTTTTGTAATCAACCGTGTCTTCTATATTATCTGTCTCTATAGCTTTTGATCCGTCAAATTCAATCTCAACATTGATGACAATGTCCTGTTTGGTTTTCTTCTCCCATTCATAAATTCCAACTATCGTTCTTAGCTTCAGGTTTTTAATCTTTATTATCATATTTGTTTTCCTATATAAGATGCTGCCCTCCGTCAACGAAAAGGCATTGTCCGGTGACGAAAGGGTTATCCAATATGTATTTTACAGCTGTGATTATGTACTGTGGATTCCCGGGTTTTTTAAGGGGAGTATTTTTTGCTATTTGTTCCAGATATTTTATGTCTTTGTCAGGGGGCGGGAGAATAGGACCCGGGCAGATACCATTTACCCTGATTTTTGGCCCTAACGCCTTTGCAGCCATTAACGTAAAATCCCTAAGCGCTTTCTTGCTTAAATTATATGTGAAATGTTCTGTCTCTATTTTATCGATACGCATGTCTAGCATATTAATAATCAGTTCTGAGTGATCCCCTTTGCTGAAATCCTGAGAGAGAAAAAAAGGCGCTTTGAAGTTTGTATTTAAATCCCTATCAAAAATTTCCTCTGTTATATCTTCGAAGCTAATATTTTCAAATATTGAAGCGCTGTTTACTAAAATTGAGCACGCAGGAAAAACCTCAAACACTCTTGGCAAAAGTGTGCGGACTTGTTTAATATCTGAGAGGTTTGATTGGAATATCTCACACTGTCTACCCTTCTCTAGGATTAAATCCGCTGTCTCAATGGCTTCTTTATCCGAGCGGTTGTAGTGTATAGCAATATCGTATCCCCAATCAGCTAAATTGAGAGATATTGCTTTACCGAGCCTCTTACCCCCGCCTGTAATAAGTGCCGCTTTGCTCATAGTTTCTAATAGGTATTTTGCTAAGGAGAGTATAGCATACGCGGAATACGCGGCTAAGTTAAACAACTTCTAATTAGCATGAGCGTCTAACTTGTAGCTAATTTAAGCCCGACTATTCCTACTATTATAAATCCCAGAAATACGAACCTTAGCAAATTAGTTGGTTCGCCCAATAACCAAATGCCTAGAAAGAAAGTTCCTACAGCTCCTATTCCTACCCAAACAGCATAGGCCGTCCCAACGGGTAGCTCTCTCTGTGCTAAGAATAAAAAGAAACCACTTAGGAGAATGCTTATGATTGCAAAAATTGCGGGACCGTAATGTATCCCCTTTTCTGTCCATGCGTATTTTAGTCCCATCGGCCATCCCCATTCCATTATTCCGGCTATAAGTAGAAATATCCAGGCCATTTTGTTTATCCTCCTCAAATTTTAATTCAGATAATAATGTAACCAAGTTGCAGGTTCTTGCTATGAGGGAGACGCGTATCTTTTTCAAAATCAACATATCTAATAAATAAATTCTAGGACTTTATTTCTTGGTTTGACTTGGTGTACAATAATAAATCAAACTAGAATTTAAAAGGGACACTCAAATGGCGAGAAGAACTTCTAGGTCACAAAACAAAGTTCTTGGTATTGATATCGGCGGTACAGGGATTAAGGCTGCACCGGTTGATATAAATAAAGGTGTGTTGCTCCAAGAGCGTTTTCGTATAGAGACACCCCAACCCCCAACCCCTAGAGCAATGTTGGAAGTAATTGGTCAACTTATCGAGCACTGGAACTGGAAGGGGAAGATTGGCTGCGGTTTCCCCGGAGTTTTAAAACGAGGGGAAGTGCACACAGCCGCTAATCTTTCCAAACAGTGGATTGGTATCAATTTAGCGGATCAGATAAAGAAAATTTCTTCTTGTGAAGCTGTAGTTATAAATGACGCAGATAGTGCTGGGCTTGCAGAGATGAAATTCGGAGCAGGAAAGGAATACAATAAGCACGGCGGCGGAGTTGTCATTATGGTAACTCTTGGGACGGGAATAGGTACGGCGCTATTCGTTGACGGCCACCTTGTGCACAACACAGAGCTTGGCCATATTGAGATTGATGGGAAGGATGCTGAAAAACGGGCTGCCGCGAGTGTAAGGGAACGCAAGGGGCTCAGTTGGAAAAAGTGGGGCACAAGAGTCAATACATATTTACAGACAATGGAAAAATTGCTTTCCCCGGATCTATTTATAATAGGTGGCGGGGTTAGTAAAAAACCGGATAAATTTTTTAAATATATAGAGGTAAAAGCGAACATTGTTCCTGCTGAAATGAATAATGACGCCGGAATTGTAGGCGCGGCTTTGGCAATTGAACTATAAAATTGTGATGTTTTTTGATAAATCCCATTTGTTATGTGATAATCCCAAAAGGGTATATTTTTCATCGGGCGGAGTTTATTTAGGTAAAAAATCTAAGGAGATCGGACATGGCATCAAAGCCTAAGAAGAAAGACAAACTGGAACAATTAATTATTAATACGATTAGAACTCTCTCAATGGACGCGGTACAAAAGGCAAATTCCGGCCACCCCGGAACCCCTATGTCTATGGCTCCGGTAGCATATACGATATGGGATAAATTCATGAATTTTAATCCCCAAAACCCTGACTGGCCTAATCGTGACCGCTTTGTTCTTTCTGCCGGTCATGCTTCAATGCTTCTATACAGCTTGTTGCATATTACCGGCTACGACCTTTCACTAAATGACATCAAGACCTTTCGTCAGCTTCATAGCAAATGCGCCGGTCACCCGGAATACGGCTTAGCCCCCGGAATTGAAAGCACCACGGGTCCTTTGGGACAGGGTTATGCAACTTCGGTTGGAATGGCAATTGCGGAGAGGTGGTTAGCCACGTATTTCAACCGTCCCGGTCATGAGATGATTAACTACAGTGTTTACGCAATAGGAGGGGACGGCTGTATGATGGAGGGGCTTTCGAGTGAAGCCGCTTCCCTTGCGGGTCATTTGGGGCTTAGCAACCTGGTGTGGATATATGATAACAACCACATAACGATTGAAGGACACACAGCTCTTGCTTTTAGTGAAGATGTGGCAGCTCGGTTCATGGGCTATAACTGGCATGTACAGCGTGTTGGGGATGCCAATGATTTGGAACTCCTTCAAGAAGCGCTTGATAGAGCGCCAAAGGAGGATGAGCAGCCTTCTTTAATAATAGTGGATAGCCACATAGGTTACGGAAGCCCGAATAAGCAAGATACTTCCGCCGCGCATGGCGAGCCTCTTGGTGAGGAGGAAATTAGAAAAACAAAGATTAATTACGGATGGGATCCAAACAAGAAGTTTTATGTTCCGGATGAGGTAAAGGATTACAGAAAACAAATGCTAAAAAGGGGTAAGAATGATGAGGATGAGTGGAATGAGAAATTTTCCAAGTACGCATTTGAATACCCGGATTTAGCTAAACAGTTTGAAATGATCGAGAACCGCGAGATGCCAGAGGGTTGGGAGAAATGCTTGCCGACATTTCCTGCCGATCCAAATGGACCTGCAACCAGAAGCTCTAACGGTAAGATTCTTAACGCTATAGGAAAAGATATCCCATGGCTTCTTGGGGGTGCTGGGGATGTAGGACCTTCAACCAAAACCTATTTGGATGATGCGAGCAGCTTTGAAAGAAATGTCTACAGCGGGAGGAATTTCCACTTCGGCATAAGAGAAAACGCCATGGCTGCCGTAACAAACGGGATGGTACTGAGCAAGCTAAGGGCTTATGCGGCATGTTATTTTGTGTTCTCAGATTATATGAAAGCGCCTCTGCGGCTGTCCTGTTTAATGCAAAATCCGGTTATTTATATATTTACACATGACAGTATAGGTCTTGGAGAAGATGGACCTACTCATCAGCCAATAGAACATCTTGCCGCACTTAGAGCGGTACCTAACCTTGATGTTATAAGGCCTGCTGATGCTAATGAGTTGAGTGCTTTATGGAAGTATGTAATGGAAGTCAAAGACAGACCGGTGGCTTTGATCCTTACCCGGCAGAATGTTCCTACTATTGACCGGGATAAATATGAGCCAGCTGAGGGAGCTTTAAAAGGCGCATATATTATCGCTGATAGCAAAGGCAAACCCGATATAATATTAATTGGTACAGGATCTGAAGTTCAATTGTGCCTGGGTGCGTATGAGAAGCTTAAAAAGCAGGGCATTAAAGCCCGTGTGGTCAGCATGCCGTGCTGGTCTGTATATGAAATGCAGAGTCAACAATATTGGGAAGAGGTTCTGCCCGATTCGGTCCGTGCCAGAGTATCTGTTGAAGCCGGCTCCACTTTTGGCTGGCGTAGATATGTCGGGCTCCATGACCAGGGCGGGGTAATCGGTGTAAGCACCTTTGGAGAATCGGCCCCTATCGGTGATTTATTACCTGAGTTTGGTCTGACGGTGGACCATGTAGTGGCCAAGGCGAAAGAAATTCTTAAAAAGAATGGAAAGAGTACTACTAAAAAAGCGAAGAAAAAATGAAGTGCATAATAAGAACAAATAGATTTTATTTCATATAAATTCTAATATCTGATAAGGAGACCGCAATGTCTAAAATCACAGAATTGACCAAACTAGGGCAGTCAATTTGGTATGACTACATAAGACGCTCATTTCTACTTAAAGGCGAGCTCAGGGCCTTGATCGACGAGGGACTCAGGGGAGAAACCTCCAATCCTTCTATTCTGGAAAAGGCCATAGCCGGCAGTTCTGACTATGATGAGGATTTAAAAGCACTGGTTGAAGAAAATAAATCAGTGGACGAGATATATGAGGCTCTTGCGCTTAAGGATATTGCTCTTGCGGCGGATGACTTCAGGTCTTTATATGAAGAAACTGACGGGAGAGATGGATTTATCAGCCTTGAGGTTAGCCCCACATTAGCAAACAAAACAAAACAAACTATTAGAGATGCCAAAAGATACTTCGTTGCGCTGGACAGGCCGAATGTGATGATCAAGGTCCCCGCTACTCGGGCTGGTATTCCCGCAATTACAGAGCTTATAGGATCGGGTATCAATGTAAATGTCACTCTGATGTTCAGTCTGGATCAATACAAAGCTGTGGCTGAGGCCTATATTAAAGGTCTTGAAAGACTTGCCGCGAACGGCCCCTCTGTATTTAAAGGCCACAGGGTAGATAAAGTGGCTTCCGTCGCGTCCTTTTTCGTAAGCAGGGTTGATTCCGCGGTGGACGCAGAATTGGAAAAAATAGGAAACACTGATCTGCAAGGCAAAATTGCCATTGCTAATTCCAAGATAACTTACGAAGAATACAGAAAAGTTTTCAAGGGTCCTAGATGGAATAAACTTAAAAAATTAGGCGCCAGACCACAAAGGGTTCTCTGGGCCAGCACCAGCACCAAAAACCCTGCCTATCCCGATACACTATATGTAGATGAGCTAATCGGTCCCAACACAGTAAATACTGTTCCTCCGGCCACATATAAGAATTTCCGTGACCACGGTAACCCAAAGATCACACTTACTAAAGGTCTTAAGCAGGCGCACGCCGATCTGGCTAAACTGAAAAAAGTGGGGGTTAAGTTGGATGATGTTACTGATTTTCTGCTCAAGGACGGTGTTAGGAAGTTTGCGGAGTCCTTTGAGACTTTAATGCAAAGCATTGCTGATAAAAAGGAGCAGATTATTCAGGGAAAAAAGCCGTATACGGCTAGCCTGGGTAAGTATCAGGCTGCCGTAGACAGGGCTCTGGAGGATATACGCGAAAATAATATAATCGAGAAAATCTGGAATTTTGATTATCTGGTGTGGGAAAAGAAGCCAACTGAAATAAGTAACCGACTCGGCTGGCTTCATATACCTGAAGTCATGGCAGATGCCCTTGCAGGTATAAATGTTGTAGTAGATAAGGTCAGGAAAGAGGGCTATACGAATGCGCTTCTTTTAGGTATGGGCGGGTCAAGCCTTGCTGTCGAGGTTATTCGGGAGACCTACGGCGTTAAAAAGGGCTACCTCGATGTAGCTGTTTTAGACAGCACTGACCCGGGGATGATACTTGATTATAGAAGACGTCTCGATATGAAAAAAACTCTTTTTATTGTTTCCACCAAATCGGGCGGTACCGCTGAAACCCTTTCTTATATGAAATACTTCTACAACGAAGTACTGGCCGAGGTCGGTAAGAAGGAAGTAGGAAAACACTTTGTCGCGATTACGGACCCGGGCAGCAATCTTGAGAATATAGCTAAGGACCTTAAATTCAGAAAGACGTTTTTAAATGATCCTAATATTGGCGGGCGTTACTCTGCTCTGTCCTTTGTCGGAATACCGCCTGCGGCTTTTCAGGGTGTAGACGTTCCACTACTTTTAGAACGCGCTATAAAGATGCTTCATAACAATGAGAGCTGTAACTGCGCTGTTGAAGGGGATCATTCAGGAGCCTGGTTAGGAGCAATAATGGGCGAGCTGGCTAAAGCGGGCCATGACAAGGTTACGCTGATAACCTCTCCCCCTATTCAGGGATTTGGCGCCTGGGCAGAACAATTAATCGCCGAGAGTACTGGCAAAATAGGGAAGGGAATACTTCCCGTAGACCGTGAGCCTATAGGTCCCCCGGAGAATTACGCAAACGACAGGCTGTTCGTGTATCTCCGCCTCGCGCGGGACAATACATATGATAAAAAGGTGAATGCGCTTGAAGATCATGGTCATCCGGTAGTAAGGATTAACCTTAAAGACATATACGATCTTGGAGGAGAGTTCTTCCGCTGGGAGATGGCTATAGCGATTGCGGGAATGATAATTGGGATTCATCCTTTTAATCAGCCCAATGTGGAGGCTGCCAAGATTTTAGCCCGCAAGATGATTGTCGAGTATCAGAAAAAGGGAAAACTCCCTTATGTAAAACCTACGTTGAAAGATAAGGGCATAACGGTTTATTCCGGCTTCAAAGCACAGAGTGTGGAAGGGGCGCTTAAGAAGTTCCTTTCCCTCGCTAAGAAAGGCAGGAATGAATCTAAAGGCAGAAGCTACGTAACTCTGCAAGCTTATGTGAAACCGACTGACGAGACTTACGAAGCCATGCAGAAATTCCGCAAAAAAGTCCAGGCTAAATACCGCTTGGCGACCACCTCCGGATTCGGGCCCAGATTCCTACACTCAACGGGGCAGCTTCATAAGGGTGACGCCGGTAACGGACTGTTTATACAGTTTACTTCTGAGATGCCTGAAGACGCTCCGATTCCCGATGAAGCGGGCAAAAAGGCTTCATCAATGAGCTTCGGGGTCCTTAAAAACGCCCAGGCTCTAGGCGACCGTAAGGCCCTACTCGACAATAAACGAAACGTGATCACATTCCATCTGGGAGAAGATGTTGTAAGAGATATTAATAGATTGACAAAAAGCTTATAGAAAATTGGACAATTGATAAAAGCGCTAATATTCGATCTTGACGGCACACTTGTGCAAACGGAAGTTCTAAAGGCTAAGTCTTACGCGAAAGCCGCGGTTGAATTGAACCCATCTCTTAACGAAGATGAGGTGATTGCAGCTTTTAAGGACTTTGTCGGTCTTTCGAGAAAAGAAGTTGCAAAGGGACTCTTAAATAGATTTGATCTTGGTGAGGCGGCTACAGCAAGAATGAAAGAGTTCGATGTTGCCAAGCCATGGCAGGCTTTTATTGATATTAGAATGGATAGTTACTTTCAAATGATATCCGATCCACAAATCCTAAAAGAAAATTTGTGCCCGTATAATTTGAGGTTACTCAAATGGGCAAGACAAGAAGGTTATCCTACAGGGCTTGGAACCATGTCTCATAGAAAGGAGGCCTACCGGGTATTGGATATACTAAACATCCGCTCAGATTTTGATGTTATATCAACAATTCAAGACGTAGAGCATGGTAAACCCGATCCCGAGATATATAACTTGCTTGCCCAGGAGCTTAGAGTATCCCATTGTGAAGCGCTGGCAATTGAGGATTCCTCCTCAGGTATTAAGGCTGCGCTTGCGGCGCATATAAGCTGTATTGCCGTACCTTCGGATTTTACAAGGGTAGGTGTAAGCAAGCTTCCGGCTAACGGCTCACTGCGTGTAGTGGAGAATCTCCCTGATTTACTAGAGACAGCTAAGAGTTTCATATCCGAATTAAATTCACAAGAGGAGAAAACCAATTGACCCCTCCATCCTCAAACAACGGAGTTAGTCTTCAGGATAGACTTAAGAAAGAAGCCGGCATAAGCGCCGTAGATTTTGTGGAGTCTGGAATGGTGCTTGGCTTGGGTACGGGGAGCACAACCCGTTTTGCGCTTGAAGAATTAGGGCAGAGGTTAAAGGACGGGAGATTAAATAATATAGTTGGTATATGTAGTTCAATTCAGACTGAAAAGAGAGCAAGTGATCTTGGAATACCTATTACTACTTTTGACGACAAGCAAGAGCTTGATCTTACTATAGACGGCGCTGATGAAGTCGATCCGCAGCTAAATTTAATAAAAGGCGGGGGAGGGGCGCTTCTTAGAGAGAAGGTGCTGGCTCAGTCCAGCAAACGGAACATAATGGTTGTAGATGAGAGTAAATTGTCCCCCATGCTGGGAACCCACTTTCCGGTACCCGTAGAGGTAATTCCTTTTGCCTGGATGCCTGTCTCTAATTTCATAAAATCACTAGGTGGAGAACCGGTGCTTAGAAAAAAAGATAACGGGGAAACTTATACAACGGATCAAGCCAATTATATTTTGGACTCAAATTTCGGGCCGATACCCAATTTAGATGAGCTTGCGCTAAAGTTCGGTCAAAAAGCGGGCATTGTGGAGTTTGGCCTGTTTTTAGGCACCGCAAGTGAAGTTATAGTAGCCACATCAAACGGCATACGTTATCAGAGGAGAGACGATTCTTGAAATTTGAGCGTATATTATGGTAATTATAGAACCTTCAATACTATCTGCGGATTTTACAAAACTGGGCGAAGCTGTGATAGAAGCACAGAACGCAGGTGTTTCGGCTATACAAATTGATGTGATGGACGGTCGTTTTGTTCCAAACATTAATTTTGGCCCGGGAGTTGTAGCCGCGATAAGACCTATTACGAATATGATGCTGGACGTTCATCTAATGATAGTAGAGCCTCAGATATATATAGAGGATTTTGTTAAAGCGGGAGCGGACCGAATAATCGTACATCAGGAAACATGTCCCCACCTTCACCGGACTCTTCAATCTATTAGAGAGCATGGCATAAAATCCGGAGTTACCCTAAACCCGGCGACCCCTCCGGATATGATAGAAGATGTACTTGAGCTCTCTGATTATGTACAGGTAATGGGAGTAAATCCCGGGTTTGGCGGCCAAAAATTTATCTACAGTCAGCTTAATAAAATTAGTGCGCTAAAATCAATGCTCCAAGACCGCGGGCTTGATGTCCCCATTGGAGTTGACGGTGGGGTTGGAGTAGAAACAGCGCCGCTAATCGTAGAAGCCGGTGCGACTGTCTTAATAGCGGGCTCGAGTGTTTATAACTCAAAGGGGTCAGTGAAGGAGAATGTGGAAGCTTTAATAAAGAGCGTGCAGTAAGATAGATTTGGTGATATGATAAGAAACAGGGTTTTCAAATTCAAAAAATACAAATAACATTTTAAGGAGGGCAGTATGAAAATTGGAATGATAGGTCTTGGAAAAATGGGCGGGAATATGACGCAGCGCCTTATTCGCGATAAGCATGAAGTAGTTGTTTACAACCTTACTCAGGGGCCCATTGATGAGGCGGCAAAAAAGGGAGCGATACCTGCTAAATCGGTTCAAGATTTGGTTAGGAAATTACCCAAGCCTAAAATTGTATGGCTTATGGTTCCCGCGGGTAAGCCGGTAGACCAGAACATAAAGGAACTAAAGAAATATCTCAAAAAAGGTGACATAATAATTGATGGTGGAAATTCTGAATGGCAGGATTCTCAAAAAAGAGCCAAATCACTTAAATCAAGCGGTATTAAATTTATAGACTGCGGCGTAAGCGGCGGCGTCTGGGGATTAAAAGAGGGTTACTGCCTTATGTACGGCGGAGATAAGCAAACCTGTCAGAAAGCAGAGCCGATATTTAAGACCTTAGCTCCTAAAAACGGATACCTCTACTGCGGCCCTGAAGGCTCAGGCCACTATGTAAAGATGGTTCATAACGGTATCGAATATGGAATGCTCCAGTCTTATGCCGAAGGTTACGCTGTTCTTCAAAGCGCCGAATTTGATCTGGATCTTAGAGCAATCAGCAAAGTATGGCAGTACGGTAGCGTTATTCGCTCCTGGATACTCGAGCTTGCCGAAAGAGTGTTTAAAGCTGACCCGACTCTTGATGATCTTGACCCTTACGTTTGGGATAGTGGTGAGGGACGCTGGACTGTAGAGGCTGCGCTGCGTCAAAATGTTCCCGCGCCTATTATCACTGCATCTCTTCTTGCTAGGATTGCATCCAGAGATACCGATTCCTTTTCCATGAAAACTATCGCCGCGCTCAGGAATCAGTTTGGCGGTCATGCGGTGAAGAAGAAAGCGGATGATTAAGCAGTATCAATAACTATAATTAGAATTTAATAAAGAGGTGTTTAAATGGCACAAGACAACAATTGCATAATTGTTATATTCGGAGCTTCAGGGGATTTAACTAAAAGAAAGTTAATGCCCGCAATCTACGCTCTATATCGTCAGGGATTGCTTCCGAGGAGTTTTGCGGTACTGGGTACGAGTAGATCACCCTATTCAGATGAAGCATTCAGGAAGAAAATTGTCGGCGATATCAAAACTTACGCCAGTCTCAAAAGGGCCGACCAAAAACAGCTCGGAGCCTTTTCAAAACACCTCTACTATCAGGCTCTTGACGCAACCGATATAAGCCATTATGAAAGTTTAAAGGATAAACTAGGGAGCATTGATAAAGAGCTCAAGATCGGCGGGAACTATATTTATTATCTTTCCACCTCGCCCAGCTTATACACATCGATCTCTAAAAACCTTGGCAAAAAAGGTCTACAGAAAGAAGGCAAAAACTCCTCTTGGAAGCGCATTATTGTAGAGAAGCCCTTTGGTAGGGATTTGAAGTCAGCCAAAGCCTTAAATCGAGACCTTCAGAGCATATTTGATGAGGATCAGATATACAGGATCGATCATTATCTGGGCAAAGAAACTGTGCAGGACATTTTTGCTCTAAGGTTCTCAAACGGTATATTCGAGCCCATCTGGAACAGAAACTTTGTAAGTCATATAGAAATAACTGCTGCCGAATCTATTGGTGTTGAACAGAGAGGCGGATACTATGACCATTATGGCGCGATGAGGGACATGATACAAAACCATTTGCTGCAAGTGCTTGGCACAATTGCAATTGAGCCTCCCTCGTTTTTTAACGCTACCGATGTGCGTAATGAAAGCGTAAAGGTTTTTGAGTCTCTACGTCCGATTAAACCAAGCGAGGCAAAAAAATACGCGGTGCAGGGACAGTATGTGGCGTCCAAAATAAAGGGGCAAGAGGTACTCGGTTACCGGCAGGAAAAAGATGTCGCGCCCGACTCGCGTACTGCAACGTTTGTAGCGCTTAAGTTATATGTGGACAATTGGCGCTGGGGTGATGTGCCGTTTTACATTCGCACCGGAAAATATCTCCCGACGCGTGTTACAGAAGTCGTGGTTCATTTCAAAAAAACTCCTCATCACTTATTTACAAAGGGCGAGCTCTGTGAAGCCACCCCCAACCAGCTGATTATAAGAATTCAGCCCGATGAGGGAATACTTCTTAAGATTGGAATGAAAAAGCCGGGTTCGGGATTCGACATAAAGGAAGTAGGAATGGACTTTCATTATTCTGATCTTGCCGATGCTTATATCCCCGAGGCTTACGAGAGATTGATAATAGACTGCATACAGGGTGATGCCACTCACTTCGCGAGAGCTGATGCTGTGGAGGCGTGCTGGAAGTTCGTTG
>DAOVUC010000244.1 GCA_030632765.1 Candidatus Dadabacteria bacterium | reverse complement strand
CCCATTCTAGTTCTATAGTTAGATAAAATGTTGCATGTAATAATCCAGAGAAATACAGCGCCTGAGAATACTCCAAGGATAAGCAACGCCGTCGAGGGGTAACTAGTTGTAGGATTAACAATCCCAAGCACCGCAAAAACAGCGATAATAGATAAGATCACAAGCGGGTTTGAAATGGTGAGCAAAAGAGCCGAGCTGATTGTTCCGAAATGATTGACATCGTTATTCTTCTTTGAAAAATCCTGAGGCTTGGAAAGATATACCCTGAGCCCGAAATAGAGCAAGATGATGCCTCCAGCAATTCGGAACCAGGCTTCTTTCTCGTCTAAAAATCCCGAAATAAATGTAAGCCCGAAAACGGCGATTACGGCAAAGATAGAATCTCCCACAGCAGCCCCGATTCCTGACAGAATTCCAGAAAGCTTGCCATTGTTCATAGTTCGTTGAATACAGAGCGCCCCTACGGGACCTATGGGGGCTGAGATTATTATGCCAACTAAAAATCCTTTAAAGAAAAATGAGATATCCATAATTTGTGTTCTTATTAGACGCTAGTGATTATCTCTTCAACAAATTCGGCAGGGAAGTCGTCTCCCCATCTTTTTACTATTGCCTTTCTTACATAGTTCCTGATCTCAGACTCGGTCTTTAATTTGAGCGAATTTTCTAATATTTCTTTGGAGTCCTTTTCCGTGATCGTATTTAAGAGCTTCTTAACTTTGGGGATAGAATGAATATTCATACTGAGCTCATCCACTCCCATTCCGACAAGAAGCGGCACGCAGGAGAGCTGGCTTGCCATCTCGCCACATACGCTTACCGGGATATTATTGTTATGCGCAGCCTCTATAACCCCTGAGATTAGGCGCAGTATTGCCGGATGAAACGGCGTATACAGATAAGATACGTGCTCGTTTATCCTGTCTACAGCAAGCGTATATTGAATAAGGTCGTTTGTTCCTATGCTTAAAAAGTCTACCTCTTCTGAGATATCAGAGGCTATGATTGCGGCTGACGGGGTTTCAATCATTACTCCCATTTCCCAGGTTTTTCCAATGCCGAGTTCCTGCGCTATTTCCTGTATGATTTTTTTTGTATCCAGAACTTCAGAGAGTTTTGAGATCATAGGTATAAGAATTCTTATCTTATTCTTAGGGCTGGATCTTAGAATTGCTCTAATTTGTTGTCTCAGCATATCCCTCTCCTGAAGAGAAAAGCGAATCCCTCTTAGACCAAGCGCCGGGTTCAGTCTCTTTGAGGGTTCCATGCCCGCAGGGAATTTGTCCCCGCCTATGTCAAGCGTTCTGATTGTAACATGGGGGGAATCAAGCGCTGATATCACTTGTTTATAATTTTCATACTGCTTATCTTCATCGGGGAAATAAACCGAATTTGTAAAAAGGAACTCTGTGCGGTACATGCCTATGCCTTCGGCACCATAAGACCTGGCAAGATCGAGCTCTTCTATGATTTCAATATTAGCATTTACGCTTATTTTAATGTTGTCTAATGTTTTGCCCGGGAGCTCTGCGTATTTGAGTAATTGCTTTTCAAGTTTAATGTAGTCAGTTCTTCTCTTTTTAAACTTTTTTAGTTCATTTTTATCAGGATCAATTATTACAGCGCCGTTAAATCCGTCTATAAATATCGTGTCTCCCGGGGTGGCTTTTACCGTTATATCCTCAAGACCCATAACGGTCGGTATTCCGAGAGATTTAGCCACGATTGCACTGTGGGAAGTGGATGCTCCCGTATCGCTTACAATTCCAATAACGTTGTGTTTCGCGTAACTCACCACATCAACTGCGGAGAGGTCATGCGCTATTAGGACAGAGCCCGCCGCCAGATAAGATATTCCATCGTGAACTCCGTGAAGATTGCGCAGTATCCTCTCGCCCAAATAATAAAAATCGGCCAGCCTCTCTTTCATATAAACGTCTTCTACGTTTTTAAAAGCCTCGCTCTTTTTTGTCAGCACAGAGTTTATAGCCCACTCTGCGTTCACTTCCTCCCCTTCTATAAAATTTACAACCTCCTCGGATAACAGCTCATCTTCAAGCATCATAATGCTAAAATTAAGGATATCCAGATGTTCTCCTGTCTCCACATGGTCGAGATTTTCTTTAATTGAAAGGAGCTGATCCTTGGACTTGTTTACTGCCCCTAAAAATCTTTCCTTTTCACGCTTAATAACCTTTTTTTCCACACCTTTTTTTTCAACTATCATTTTGGTGTGATCCAAAAGAACTATATTGCCCAAGGCTATTCCCGGAGATATTGCAATTCCCTGAAGCTTAATCCTCATCAGCACCCTCACCGAATCCACCCTGTATTAGCTCTTCAATACCCTTAAGGGCTTTCTCAGCGTCACTACCTCTTGTTTTAACCTGCAGCTCACTTCCTTTAATAGCAGCGAGTGAAAGCACTCCGAGGATACTCTTCCCGTTAACTTCATACCCATCCTTAACAAGCTTAATATCACTTGAATATTTACACGAAAGCCTGACAAATACAGCAGCAGCCCTGGCATGTAAACCCAATTTGTTTTTAACTTTTAAAACCCTACTAAATTCACGATCCGACACTCGACGAACCCCCCCTCCTTAGCTGAATTCTCAATTTGAGAAAAGTGCGATAGTAAAGAAAAGCGATTTGACTCTAAAAATGTAATTATAAGTTTGGAGTAATTATTTTTCAAATCTAACAATTTTAAGGAGAGGGTGTGAAAAGGGTTTTGTTTACATACTTATTTAACTCAACGTCGGGTTCGTAGACTATGGATATTGAAAATCCATCTGAGGCGAAATCTACTATCCTCGGGAAATAGAATCCATCTATCAGACTGTCAAAATAAGTATAGTTAATTGTAGCCCTCGCTCCGTTATCTAAAGTGAATTCCGCTTTTTCGACCCTGAAATTTATGCTATTGACCCAGAGGGTATTTTGTTTAATTGAAGTCTCAGAGGGGAAAGCCAGTTTTATACGTTCTCCATCCACACTTAACTCAGGATACCCTCCCGCATCATAGACATTGTGCGGTAAGCGTCCTAGAATTAGATTGACTAGATTTTCCGCTGAAATTTTAAGGGTCAATCCCGGATAGACGTAAGCTAGATCAAATGTTGCGCCTGAATCATACACGCCTCTCTCTTGTGGGGAGATGATATAAATATTTGTGCCGTCTGAGGATATAAAGCCCACAGTTTTTCCAAAAGGATTTAGCGCTTCTAATCTTAAGAGATCCGGTTTTTCCGCAATTGTTACCTGTGTATAGGAAATTTTCTGCTCAGGGGTTTTAATTTTTACTTTTGCGAGACTTTTTAGAGACCTAATTGCACCTTCGTATAGTTCGATCTTCTCTAAAATCTCCCGGGCGTTATTTTCCTCTATATTTATACCCGTCTGCTTAACCGCGCATGATGTCAGGGACACTACTAAGATTGAGAT
>DAOVUC010000082.1 GCA_030632765.1 Candidatus Dadabacteria bacterium | reverse complement strand
CTGTTGATTAATAATTAGTAGCCCGCATTTATTGAGTAACCTCTTTCAATAGTCTATAATTGATAGGCTGTTTGAATTGTTTAATCAGGAATTTAATAGAGGGTAATATTTTTAGTTACATAGTACGAGTCCATGTTCTATTTGTGGGATTGTATTTAGAAAATTGGGTGCGGAGTCCGTACGTTCAGAAATAGAAGAAAGGCACTCCGGCAATGGGATGTATTGGGATGCATGATGTATAAAGTGGGGATGTATAAAGTGGGAGAGAAATAATGGATAGTCAGCAATTTGCAGATTTAGAACTCAAAACAATTATTAGCTTAGCGGGAATGCCTGTTCAAAAGGATTTGGTTAATCCCAGGAAGCCTCTAGAGATGGCTAAAAGGGTGAGGGTAACGTTTAGGCCTTTACCGCGTAATTATGGAAACCAGATCGTAATAAAGTTTAGAGAAAAACTTGAAAACAAATTAAAAGAACATGGAGTGCAAGTAATTCCGTGGGATGAAGCAGCTGAATTGCCCGATGATTTGCTCTCTAAAGTGCTGCGCACAAGAAAAGTAAAGAGAAACATTCATGCTGTGGTGGATGTGAAAAGAGACTATTCTCTGACAAGGACGTTTTTAAGTGGTATAGCCGAGAGAATGTACGGCTATTTGCGAAGACCTGATATGTCGGTAATGGAAATTCTTAGAGTAAGCGGATGGGCTGATGATTTTACTGCAAGATATGTGCAAGACCCTTTTAATACTCAAATAGTTACACTTATGCCTTTAGAGCCGGAATTCGCGAACCAAAGCACTACATATGATCGCAGGATAGCAATAGGATTACAGAACCTCATAGCAACTATGTCTGTAATTATTATGGGTATTGCTCCCGATAGGTTCTCGCTGGTGAATATGAATCTTTCAGACTCTATTTATTTAAACGAAGGGATAGACGATTTTATCCGGAATTCTTTAATACCGAAGATTTACGCGCCAATAAGACCGCCGGTCCTTAACCGTTTTAAAAAAGGGGAGTACGATCCTTCAGAATCAGTCTTTCCTAAACAGTTAGCAGAACTAGGCAGGCTCCTAAAGTCTACGAACCTCTTCCCGCAGGGGTCTAAATTTAGTGAAAAAGTAAAGAGGCAATCCCATAGGGATGTTGTTGAAAAGATTCTCGAGGGCAGAACCGGTGTGTCGTACGGTTTCATAGCTTTGGCTGAGGCTCCAAGATATGAAGGCCCGGTTACTATAAGCAAAGCCAAATGGAACAAGTTGATCAAGGTAGAAAGTGTCGATGATGATATGGTCAGGGAGAATAAAGAGGGCAGGTGGTATGTAAGAACTGTCATACGGGGAAAAGCGATTTTTCAGCAGCTGCCTGACATCTGGATAACTACATCGCGTTCCGGTAGTAATAAAACTAACCTTGATCCTAATAGCGATATAGTCAGGATTGGTGTTATTAAAGGTAAGCTGCATTTAGAAACTCCTAAGGGAGTAGACTTAAATCGAAAAGATATCAGACCGTCTTTTGATACATATGTAATTCTTGCTCAAGCTCTCGCGGCGGCTCTTTATACTCCTGATCTTATAAAGAACGGTCTGCCAATAATTCATTTCCACGGGTACCCCGATCCTAACTGGTTCGGAAAGAGTGAATATTATGCAGGCGCCAGGAACCCATCACTCCCGTGTGGAACTGTAGAGGCGGCTCTTTTGAATTATTCCGCTATTTACGAGCTTGCTAACAAGAATGGGAATGGCATGAAAATGCTTTGCCTGGTTGAATCTGATCACGGTGTTAACATTATGGGGTTAGACAGGGATTATATCGTAAATAGGCTGACTGACGGAGTTGACAAGGGGCATGTTAAATTGGGCGGCACATATTTGCCTGATCTTAAAAAAAGTAGTCTGATCCAAGAACAGCAGGATGATAAAATAGAACAAAAAGCAAGTTCTGCTAATTGACTTCTATCTTGTAAATTATAGCCTCTTTGGTATATTGATGCCTGATTTAATTTAAAAAATTATATATAAAAAGGTCAGTAAAACTGGAAAATTACATGAGCGAATCACTGCAAACAGCAAAAATTTATCTCGGACGTCATTGTAAAACAGCATGGAATTTGGAAGGCAGACTTATCGGTACCACTGATCTGCCTCTATGTGATGTAGGTTGGGCGGAAATTGAAGAGACTTTTCCAATAATCGAAGCGCTTAACTTTGACAGGATTGTTACTAGTCCTCTTAAAAGGGCGCACGACACATCTAAATCCTATACTGATAAAATTGGTATCCCGCTAGATATTTATCAAGACTTAAGAGAGCTTGATCACGGGGATTGGAACGGGCAGAAGTATGACGATCTTCTTGCAGATCCAGAAGGTGATTTCAAAAAATGGTGGATAGACGGGGATATATCTATTCCGATACCTAACGGGCCCGAGACTTTGGAAGAGGTGCAGCAGCGGATAGTACGCACTATCAAAGACATTGCTCTTGCCTATCCCGGAGAAAAAGTATTAGTCGTCATGCACAAGCATATTAGATCTTTATTTACGTGCTATTTGCTCGGGGTTGATCTCAGCAATTTCAGGGCTAATATTAACGAAACAGTAGAGCCCATTGAGCTTTCCGATGAAGATTTGCAGAAGCTGTTATGATCTGAGGCCTTATTACTTTTAATACTAATTGACAACCATCACTCTACTACACAATATTTAACCAAATGTTATAATAGACTTTCAATCAAATTCGGAGGGTTGGCAGAACGGCGATTGCACCGGTCTTGAAAACCGGCGTCCTTACGGACTTGGGGGTTCGAATCCCTTCTAACATACTGTAATTGTTTAGTTTTAATTTTTCCCATTTTAAGCCTATATCGCATTATATCACATTTTACTAGAAAGCTACTAGAAAATAACTAGAAGATTTAAACTTGAATAATTATAGTACATTGTGTACTGCTCTCCTTTTCTCAAGTTCGGCTTAAGTTGGAATTATGCACAAAACCAACTAGACTTCCTGACCTCCTGTATATAGAGTTTCAAATTAAATCTTATTTATACTATGGTTCTATTTTTCGGCTGAAGGTGGCGTAATGGTAAACCCGAGCTGTTTGTAAATAGAAGCCCAGTTTGCATAAAGCCACT
Organism: Candidatus Dadabacteria bacterium; assembly: GCA_030632765.1. Classification (GTDB taxonomy): domain Bacteria; phylum Desulfobacterota_D; class UBA1144; order Nemesobacterales; family UBA2774; genus CR02bin9. Next base: position 4,166 of record DAOVUC010000082.1, on the reverse strand, counting down.
CCTCCGCTATCTCACCCTCATCTATTTGAGAAATTAATACGATTGAAACTTTGACCTTCTTATTCGTAGGGAGCAAATCTCCTCTGGGACCGGCATTAGTTCCCGTAAAAGTTATCCGGGTCGTAACTGTATTGCCATCTATACTCATGTGATCAGGCTCGTATTTCATATCGGGATAAGCGGTCCTGATGAAGCTTACATAATCCATAAGAGCCGTGGTGCCCTTAAGCTCTGAATTATCCTGATCGACAAGATGGACTATAAAATCCGGTGAGTAAATCTGATCGGCTATAGCGGTGTTACCCGTGTTCCATACCATAATACTCTGCCTAACAAGCGACTCGGCATCCCCTTTTAATTCTGCATTTGCGGGATGGAAATTGCCAAATATCAGAACGACAAGAAGTATAAATAGCGGCAATACCGCCCCTAGAGAATATTTTTTCATTGTATTTGATCCTCCTGTTGTTTCGCTATCCAAAGCCTAACAAATGAAGTTTTGTAATGCAATAGTTATTGAAAAAAGATGCAATTGCAAATTATAAGTTTTCGAGGAATATTACGGGAGATATTGTTCGACTCATCCCGGCTTGGGTTGTACGTGAAAAGGTGGGTCAGGTGGGTTGGGACGGGCTTGAATTAGCGTGGGTTAGAGCATGTAGCGTATTTGAGGCAAGTTGTTCTTGTGATGGGTCACGAGGTAGATAAGCGGTTAATCTCTCGAGTTCGTCTGTGGTTGTAGCGTTCGGGTCAGTTCTTTTTTATTTATTTCCTTTCGCTCGTGTTTCTTGGGCGAACTTGAGGTCTGCCGTTTTCGGCTCTAACTAGTTTATGCTATTTACTGACACTCACAGGTATTCTGGGCACAGCACCCGAGGCAAGGTGGTTCCTCGTCAGTCTTCTTCATAAAATTAGCGAACACCTTCTCACAAGCCGTATCAGATGCTTGTGGTTCCTTGCTATCACAGTCCATTGCTTCGCAGTATGCGTTACATAGACCGTAGGCAGCCCCTTCAAAGCCATCACATACTGTTTCCTCAGCCGGTGTCATTTCATCCGGTGTCTGAGAATATGCAGAAAAGCCAATTGAAATAACAAGGCTAAATACAATAAAAGCTAATAATGATTGTCTCATGATATACCTCAACCGTAAATTTATATATAAGTCAAATACATTCACACTCTATCACAGGTACCAGAACTTTAATCAAGGATTAACTTCAGTTATGCAAAACAAATGTGCATAGATAAAACTATGGGTAATAGAAACAAAAAAGGAGTCTAGGCTTGTACTGCTCCCCTTTTGTCAAGCTGGGTTTAAGTTGGATTTATGAACAAAACCGACTAGCCTTTTATGACCTCCTGTATATAGGTTTTCTATCAAAAATCTAACTTGAACTATGTTTCTATTATAGGGGGGCAGGTCATTAACTATTAGGTTTCCGGGAAATGAAAAGGTAGTTTCCCGCACGTCCTTCATCAATAAGACGAAGATAGGTATCAAAATATTTAACGTGATGATCAGTGGTCTCTTTTCCCTGCTCTTTCACTATAGCATCGTAGTGTTTTTTAAATGCATCACCCCATAGCTTGATTTGGATCCTAAAATCCTCTACATCTTCTATCACCTCCATAACCCGAAATCCCGCTTGCTTGAGTTTAGTTTTATAGCTACCTACTGAATCATAGTATTCTGGGATAAGACAACCACGAGACATACGTTTAATGACCTCTGGGTCAGCAGGCATATCTATAGCGCCACTTAGAAAAGTAAATATGCCTTTTGGTTTTAGAACACGAAGAACCTGCCGGAAAAGCCCTTCCTTATCCTTGAACACATTTATTACATTTAAGCTAATTACCACATTAAATGCGTTTTCTGGAAATGGCATTTCCATAGCATCACCAAGATGGAAGGTCGCACGGTCACTGAGACCTGAGTCGGCGGCAAATTTTCTTGCTCGTTCCACCCCGACATCTGAAACATCAATTCCCATTATTCGACACCCAGTTTTTTGAGCTATATAGATAGCAGGACCTCCTACACCACTTCCAATGTCCAAAACATAAGTGTCGGCATCTATGCCTGTCTTTCGAATCAATTCATCGAGATAAGGAGGAGTGATAAAAGACTGCTGTCCGATGTCCTGGTTTCCCCAGATGGTTTTTCGCATCAACCGGTTAGCGGGACTATCCAACTGATGTAATTCCGAGTAATCTGTGCTCTCTTTCTGTTTCATTTACCCACTCCTTATGCCTTTTTCAAGGTATTTTACTAGCTTAATTCTACTAGCTTCTTAATGGGGAGCAGTATATTATAACCACATTCACACACATGAAAGTCTTTGTTTTCTGTCATAAGTTTTCTCCAAACAAATTATGGACGTACTGCTCCCCTTTTGTCAAGCTAGGTTTAAGGTGGTTTTTTGATAAACAAAAAAATGTGCTATAATTGGGCTGGTTGAAATAATCCGATGAGTGATAAACCAAGGCTGAAAATTCATCCTCTTCTGGCGATAGCGTGCGCCGTTATAATCGTAGCCGGCATGCAGGCCATAGCTCCGGTATTAAACCTGTTTTTGGTCGCCCTCCTTCTTGCCGTCAGCATACTGCCCTTGCTCACCTTGATGCTCAAAAGGGGCTGGTCGAGAGCGCTTGCTTTAAGTCTCACCATACTCTTTGTCGTGGTAATATGGGCCTCTCTGACTGCGATACTCGGGCTCGCGATTAATAATATGGTGGGGAAAGTTCCCTTCTATAAAGAACGCATAGCCGAATCATACCAGTCAGGATTAAAGTTTATCGAATCCAAAGGAATCAATATGGCGGATATTGAAAGCCTGGAGCTTTTCAGCCCTGACAAGCTTCTTTCCATCGGGTCAACTGTTCTGGAGGGGATTCTCTCCACGTTCGGCAATTTTTTCTTTATGCTGCTTTTAATGATTTTTATACTCATCCTGTTCTCTGACATGCACGTGAAAGCCGAGCGCAAAGAATATGGGCAAGATTCCTGGCAGTCGAGGTTCAGCGAAATCGCCAATGACCTTAAGAAATATATTTCAATTACTGCCGTATCAGGTCTCATGGCTGCAGCAGCAAACGTTGCTCTTCTTCTTATTCTGGGAGTAGATTTCGCAATACTGTGGGGGTTCCTTTCATTTCTCTTCAGCTTTATCCCCAACATTGGCTTCATCCTGAGCGTTGTCCCGCCGGCTCTTATCGCGCTTCTGGAATTCGGATGGATACACTGTGTGATAGTGGTTGTGGGATTCATCGTAATTAACACTATTGTGGACAATATAGTAAAGCCCAGATTTTTGGGGAAGGAGTTTAATATATCAATCCTGATGGTTTTCTTATCACTTCTCTTCTGGGGATGGGTACTTGGACCTATCGGAGCCATACTTGGCGTGCCTATGACTATGTCAGTTAAGAAGATTATCGTATTTATGAATAAGGATATCGACGCCCAGGACAACATCGCCACACCGCAGAGTAAACCTGAGAGCGACGGCTGACCACTATTTGTTCACAGCATAATCACCTATTCTAATTATCTCGCTAGATAGCCACCCATAACCATCTGTAAATACTCAAGATTCTTGCTTTTTTTAAAAAAAGAAAAACCCTGAATCCTTTCTCGTTGCATCCGCGACTAAACTAACGAGTACAAAAAGCGGGTCAAACCGCTCAGGTTCAAGAACTCTAGGATTTAAATGAATCTGTATCGTAAGAAAGTTCGTATGATAAAGATACATACTATTTTTTCGGAGTAGTTTTGGACAGCAAAAACGCCATATAGTCACGAGTTATGGAAAATGTACTGCTCCCCTTTTGTCAGGCTCGGTTTAAGTTGGAATCCCGTGTCGTAAATCCACGCTTCCTATTTCATATACCTTCCGGAGAATGATACAGTATTTTTCGTCGGCTATTCGGGTGTCTCTACCACGGTACAGCCAATAGAATAGGCGTCGGACTCGTTGGGTTTGGTTACTCATTGCTTGTTAGCAAGGTTCGCTTCTTCCATCGCGGCAACGGCGGATTGGAGAGACTGTTGGTTGACACGTATGAAACCTTGGTTCGGGTAGTCGAAGTCGAGGATTATGAATATGACGAGGGCGATCACAAGAGCGAGTGCGGTCATGCGCCAGCGGCTGAATCGGCCG
>DAOVUC010000268.1 GCA_030632765.1 Candidatus Dadabacteria bacterium | reverse complement strand
AGCCCAGAGCGGATTTTTGTTTTAGCGCCCGAAGTAACTACGAATTTTAGCCAATCCCTGTTAGGATGCTGATCTTTTGAAGTAACTATCTCAACAGTATCTCCCGTCTTTAACTGATGATTTAGCGGCACTAATTTTCCGTTGACATTTGCCCTGGTGCATTTATTTCCGACTTCAGTGTGCACCGAATATGCAAAATCCACGGGAGTAGCTCCAGTCGGAAGTTCTTTAAGATCCCCATTAGGAGTAAAAACATAAACGACATCCGCAATCAGCTCTCCCTTAATCGCCTCCATATATTCGGTAGGATCTTTAATGTCCTTCCATTCGAGAAGCTGCCTCAAGGTAGCATATATTTCATATGTACCTCCGCCGTCCAGTTTGCCCTCTTTATACTTCCAATGCGACGCTACACCAGACTCCGCAACCTCATGCATAGCACGCGTTCTTATCTGTATCTCCATTCTTTCCCCAAAAGGCCCTATGACTGTTGTATGAAGTGACTGATATCCATTTCCTTTCGGAAGAGCAATATAATCTTTAAATCGTCCAGGCACCGGTTTCCAAGAGGCATGAACTGCTCCAAGGGTCTCGTAACACTCTTTTAAGGAATCCGTAATAAGTCTAAACGCCATTACATCATAAACATTTTCAAATTCCAGATTCTGTTCCTGCATTTTTCTATAAATGCCAAAAATATGTTTAAACCTGCCCGAAATTTCAGGATTTAAATCAAATTCTGAAATTTTACTGGTAAGGATAGCCTGGGCTTCCTCCACATGCGCTTCCCATATCTTTTTTCCTTTGGAAATCTGTCTGGAGAGTTTTTTATACTCCCCCGGATTTAAAAACTTAAAAGATAAATCCTCAAGTTCTGTAGTAACCCAATTTATTCCGAGCCTATGAGAGAGGGGGGCATAAATATCAAATGTTTCACTAGCTATTCTCTTTTGTCGATCCTCCGAGAGATGCTCCAAAGTTCTCATATTATTAAGTCTGTCGGCAAGCTTAATAAGAACTACCCTTATATCCTTTGCTGTTGCCAATATCAATTTCCTAAAACCCTCGGCCTGGCGCTCAATCTTCGAGGTATAGGAAATTTGTCCTATTTTTGTAACACCCTCTACAAGTGAAGCTGTTTCTTTGCCGAACATAGATTCAATTTCCTCAGATGTGGCAAGAGTATCCTCAACAGCGTCATGGAGTAGCCCTGTAATTATGGAGGAAACATCAAGCTTCATTTGCGCAATAATTCCACATACTTCCAGTGGGTGGCTAAGATAGGGCTCACCTGAGCTCCGCTTTTGCCCTGAGTGGACCTTTGCAGAGTAGACATACGCCTTCTTTATCATCTCCACATCTTCATCACTTAAGTGAAGATAGGAATTAACATTGTCAATTATATCGTTAAGCCTAATCATTTTATCCTGCTAAAAATTTGACTTCACCTTCTCCAACATCCTTTTACTTTCGCACCTTGTTGAAACTATTATAGAAAATAAAGACTCAAGTGCCTCATCCAATTCATCATTGATTATGATATAATCATACTCTTCTAAAATAGAGGGCTTCGTCTCTTCTTTCGCACGTATAAGCCTTTTTCCTATATCAATGTCTCTATCACTATTTCTTTCAATCAACCTCTGTTCTAATACCTTGAGATCAGGGGGCAAAACAAAACAAAAGACAGCCTCGGGATAGTTTTTTCTTATCTGACTAGCCCCTTGTACATCTATGTCAAGAAGCAGATCCACACCTGACACCCGTGCATTCTCGAACTCATCCATCGGAGTTCCATAATAATTACCATGCACCAGGGCATGTTCAATAAAACGTCCTTGACTAACCATTTTACCAAAATCGGCCTCGGAAATAAATATGTAATCCTGCCCATCAACCTCTCCATCCCTGGGCTTTCTAGTTGTACAAGATACTGAGAATCTCAGATTATCGAGCTTATCTAAAACACCTTTTGCAAGTGTAGTTTTTCCACCCCCCGAAGGGCCTGAAACTATAAAGGGAATTCCTTGTCTCATATTTAATCCACTTAATTCCTTTTTAAGCAGTATATACTGATTATGCTGAATCTACTGAAAATTTTAACCTATTATTAATTTTAGGATACTTATTGATATTTTTCAATAAAGATAGGAGGTTGGCATCAGATTATTTTTGTGATTTGTTAATCTCATCAACCACTTTTTTAACATCTTGTGACCTCTCTTTTTTTAAAACTAAAATCGAATCTTCTGACTCTACAACAACCAAGTCTTCTACACCAACCAGCGCTATTAGTTTATCTGTACCAAAAACTAAACACTTGGAGGAATCAATAGAAACTGAATTACCCCGAATAATATTTTCACTCTCATCATTCCTCAAGAATTCATCAAGCGCTTTCCAGCTCCCCACATCGCTCCACGGGAAACTAATAGGTACAACCAGAGTATTTTTAGAATGCTCTAATATTAATTTATCTATAGAGCCGCCGGATATATTATCAAAGAATTTAGAGACAGCGTCTCTTTCCGACAAGTTTCCTATATTACATGAAATTTCATCAAAATAGCTGCCCCACTCTGGAAGAATAGTAGAGAATGCTTGAATGATGGATGAGGTTTTCCATATAAATATGCCGCTATTCCAGAAGTATCCTCCCTGCCCTATAAAACGAACCGCAGTCTTCAAATCAGGCTTTTCCATAAACTTCTCAACCCTTGACGCGCAGTAGTTTTCTGATGTGGCAATCTTATCCTCAGATCCTTTAATATAACCATATCCCGTCTCAGGCACGGCAGGTGTAACGCCCAGGGTTATTAAGGGATATTCACCATTATCAAGCTTTGTCTCCGCTACATTCGCCGCAAAACTGAGAGCATCTCTAAAGGCTTTGCCGTCTCCAATTACATGGTCAGCCGGCAGTACAACTATTATAGAATTGTCATTGATTTTTTCGGGTGCCGTTTTGCTCGGCCACACCGTAATTCGATTACCCCCTACCTGTAACACCTTGCGCTGCCAGTT
>DAOVUC010000182.1 GCA_030632765.1 Candidatus Dadabacteria bacterium | reverse complement strand
CATAGATCTTCCGGAATACCTGCGCTTAAGATTAATTCCCGGGCCAGTTTGCCTCTTTCGGATAGGTCGATAACATTACTTTTATCCAGACCCTGCATTTGTTCTTTAAGTTGATCTGTTATCCCAGAGGAGTTCAGTACATGCCAATATGCGTCTGCACTTATCGCAAAGCCGTTTGGAATCTTAACGTCCTTGGAAGTGAGCTCCCGGTACATCTCACCGAGAGAAGCATTTTTGCCTCCGACAATGGGAACATCTTCTATTCCGACCTCATTAAACCAGCGAATGTATTTTGGATTCTTCTTCATTGTCCTTTCCTTTCTAACTTTTCTTTACATGTATCATTCTTATTAAACTCGTAACAATAAAAACAATTTGGTGTATGTTACAATTCATTACATAAATCTGATCCATATTTCTATTGTTTGCAAGATTTATACCAGTACGAAATTTAGCATTATTTTAAGCTTTGATTCGTTAGATCATTAACATATATATGTCAGGTGTAAGAATTTAAGACAGGTTGCGGGAAATGTTTAGGTGTGCTAGTTCTATAATTTTGCAGTTCGCAAGGATGAGACTACATTGATATGAAGTCTTTTGATTTAATTTATGCTTGGTTGAATTAATCAATTTTACTAATGGCATAGAATTTGCATTTACATATCGATAGTTAAAACAAAAATTAGGAGGTATTTATTATGTCATTAGAAAGATGGACACCCAAAAAGGATGTTGAAAGATTTTTTGAAGGTATATTTGAGGAGCCTTTTTCTCTCCATAATTGGAGAGGTTTTCCCTCTCTCAGAAAAATGAGGGAATTTGTTACGATTTCTCCTGCAGTCGATATGTACGACAACGAGAAGGAAATAGTAGTTAAAGCGGAGGTTCCCGGAATCGACAAAAAGGATATACATATATCTGTTTCCGATAGTATACTCATGATTAAGGGTGAAATGAAGAAGGAAGAAGAAACTAAAGAGGAAGACTACTATTGTGCAGAAAGGGCATACGGAAGTTTCAGCCGCAGACTCGAGTTACCTGCGAAAGTGCAGGAGTCTAAGATAAAAGCTAATTTTAAGGACGGCGTACTGGAGATTCATCTTCCCAAGGCACCTGAAGCCAAAGCTAAAGAGATTAAAGTTGAGGCAAAATAGTTATTACCCGGGAGCTTGCAAGCAACCTTCCGGGTAATAAAGTGCCTTTCTCTATTAGATGTTTACATCTTCGTTATTTTACCTCCTCTAAGAGGTGGACAGCATGGGGTAGTTTACAAACTTTATTTGGGGGTGATTGAAATGCTTATTACATTAGATATTAAAGTTTATAAAACGGGTGATAGGGGAAGCAACAATATGGCTAAATTCGCAGAGTATTGTAGATCTACACTTGAGAAAAGGGGGGTTCCCTTCAGACTAACATACTGCGGCGCGTCGATTAAGGGAGATAAAAATGCTCTTTTTAAAATATTAGACGAACTTAATAAAATCTCTATACCTATTAAAATCAGGAAAAAAGCAGACTTTGAATATATAATAATTAAATAAGCATAGTTAAAATTCCCCGATATTAATATGAGAATAGCCGTATTTAGCACCAAATCATACGATCGTGAGTTTTTACAGGCTGCCAACAGTTCCTACGGTTACGATCTGGTTTTTTTTGAACCGCATTTGACCCGGGAAACTTGTGGATTAGCTTCCGGATTCGAAGCAGTTTGTGTTTTTGTAAACGATCTATTGGATACTGATGTTCTTAAAGCCCTCAGTGAGTATGGGATCAGACTGGTGGCGCTTCGTTGCGCGGGTTTTAATAATGTAGATCTGGTTTCAGCAGCCGAGCTGGGTATAACTGTGGTTAGAGTTCCGGCGTATTCCCCTCAGGCTGTTGCCGAGCATACGGTCGCGCTAATGTTATCGCTCAATCGGAAATTGCACCGAGCTTATGCCAGGGTTAGAGAAGGCAATTTTTCGCTCGAAGGATTGCTCGGTTTTAATTTGGCTGGCAAGAATGTCGGTATTATAGGCACCGGAAAGATAGGTACTGCCTTAGCGAAAATAATAACGGGGTTCGGATGTAATGTTTTAGCCTTCGATCCATATCCTAACCCCGAATGTAAAGCAATGGGCGTCAGTTATACAGATCCGTCCACTCTTTTCAAAGAGTCTGACATAATTAGTCTTCACTGCCCGCTAACCCCGGAAACACACCACTTCATCAATTCAAATGCCCTAAAAAAGATGAAAACGGGGGTCTTGATTATTAACACAAGCAGGGGAGCTGTAGTAGATACAAAAGCAGTCATTAGTGCTTTAAAATCAGGCAAGATAGGTTATCTCGGACTTGATGTTTATGAGGAGGAAGAAGAGCTATTTTTCGAAGATTTATCAAACGAGGTTATTCAAGATGACCTGTTCGCACGTCTGCTTACTTTCCCGAATGTCCTGATAACCGGACATCAGGCATTTTTTACACGTGAAGCTCTGGAGGCCATTGCCGAAACTACTCTGTCCAATATTACAGATTTTGAAAAAAGCGGTTCATGTGTAAACCAGATTACAGCAGATCGAATTAAGAAGTAATCGGAGCTGATTTAATCACTCACATTATTTATTGCTGAAACACATAATATGTCAGATGTCTTAAACTCTGACAGAAAGAAGTGCCTTGCTTTTTATTAAATCTATCAAAATAACAAGATTATTAAACCAAATAGTACAAGTTTAGTCTCTGGCATAAAAATTGCACTTCTTATTTATTAAAAATACTTCTCTAGGGGGGTAATTTAGAATGATGAGGGCTAACATATTAAAAGACGTAAATAAAATAGGGCTCGAAGATCGTCCGATTCCTAAAGCTGGTCCGGGCGAGGCTGTGATTCAAGTAACTCTTACCACCATATGCGGGACCGACGTGCACATACTGAGAGGAGAGTACCCGGTTGAACACGGCCAAATTATCGGACACGAACCGATAGGGGTTATACACGAAATAGGCGATGGGGTTACAGGATATGAAAAAGGTGAACGCGTTGCGGTGAACGCTATTACACCGTGCGGTATGTGTGAATACTGCCTTTCAGCCCATTGGGCTCAGTGTGGAGGATTCTTGGGAGGGTGGAAAATGGGCAATACAATTGACGGATGCCAGGCGGACTACGTAAAGATCCCCAATGCAATGGCAAATCTGGCGAAAATTCCGGACGAGCTTTCGGATGAGGATGTACTGTTTACTACCGATATCTTTTCCACAGGACTTTCAGGCGCTGAAAGCGCAGATATTAAGGTAGGGGATATTGTAGCTGTATTCGGACAAGGTCCTATAGGCCTAAGTGCGGCAGCAGGAGCAAAACTCAAAGGAGCATCCTTGATAATAGGTGTCGATACCGTTCCCGAAAGAATGAAAATGTCCAAGAACATGGGAGCCGACATTGTACTCGATTATAAGAAAACAGATCCTGTAAATAAGATTATGGATATAACCAAAGGAAGAGGTGTAGATGTGGCGATTGAAGCCATAGGTCTTCAGGAGAGTTTTGAAAACTGTGTCAAATCTACCGCAGTAGGAGGAACAATCTCGAGCCTGGGTGTTTATCCAACTGAGCTCCATAATTTAGGAGTGCCTAATCAGGATTTTGGGTTCGGATTAGCCGATAAGAGAATTGTTTCTACCTTATGCCCCGGTGGAAAGGAAAGAATGAGAAGACTTATGGACTTAGTGAAGAATGAAAGGGTTAACTTGAGGCAGCTTATCACGCATCGGTTCTCATTGGATGACATTGAAGAAGCTTACAAACTTTTCTCATCTCAGACTGATGGGGTTATTAAAGTTGCGATACAACCGTAGGCGAAATTACCCTATTGATCGCAGCACAAGTTCTTATTTATTAGGAGGCTTTAATGTCTAGGCAAAAACACGAAGTCATGGAAATTTTAGCTTATGTTCCTGAGGTAGTGATTGATGCATCGGAATGGTCTGTAGAAGAACTGCAAGATTTCGCTTCTGCGAGTAGCATCACAAACTCGAGACTATTTATTAAAAACACAAAGCATCTTACCTGCGATGAGTTAGAACGGATAATCAAGATTAAAGGCGATACCGCCAAAAATAATTATGTTGCCTTAGAACTTTGATCCTAGGGAGGGAATTTCAATATGGATGACATAACAGCAAAAAATTTCAATCGGAAAGTCCTCAAATCTAAGCAACCAGTATTAATATATTTTTGCGGGCATCATTGTTATTCGAGTAAGAGAATTGAACCTATACTTAATGATCTCTCTGAAGAGATGGGAAAGAAGATGAAATTCGTCAAATTTATGGTTGATAAAGACACATTCGAATTTACCAAGCGATTTAATATAAATGCTGTTCCGACTTTCCTCATATTCAAAGGCGGCGTGATGATAAACTCTCTCGTAGGATTAGTACCTAAACCAGTATTAAGAACGTTTCTTGAAGAATCAATTAAGCTATGAAGCGATAAAGACATAGCTAAGAAGACTCTTCTAAAAAGGAGTGAAAAAATGAAATATATTCTTATCACTTTAATAGCGGGTATTGCAGCAACTACTGTCAGGATTTTATTCCTTGAGTTGATT
>DAOVUC010000019.1 GCA_030632765.1 Candidatus Dadabacteria bacterium | reverse complement strand
TTGCAATGACTATAAGTAAAGCATGGAATTTTTTTCTAACCCTACAAACCTGCCCCTAATTACTCTATCGTCGCTGAAATTAAATATAACTTAAGAAATTCCTGAGAGAATGTACACTGGTATGATAATTACATATACTGTATCCCTATTATTAAATTTAACGCGAAGGAGTAGTATTATAAAAGATGACTGAAACGGTTGCAGATATTACACGATACGAGTTTGATCAAATAGAGAAGGAGCTCAGGAAAAAATTGGTGGATTATTCTGAGAATGCAGAGATCCAATCCCAAATTGGAGAAGCATTTTATATTTGGAAAAACACCCCTGAATTTACTAGTGAAGATATTAGCGAAGAGAATATAGATGAGCTTACATTTGGGAAATTCCTCGATTGGTTCTTATATGACTTTAAGCTGCTGGATTCAGAAAAAAGAGTAATAGAAAGATTTTATTTAGATGAGGGTAAGGAATTATCGGATACTGAGAAGGAACTAATAATAGACTGGATAAAAAGCATATATAGCTTTTTTGAGGTTAAAGAAGTCTTCTCGGGTGAGAAGTGCGTTATAAAAGATATATTTACAGGAAAAGTATTTGAAGTTTTAGACAAGGCATCTTCCAAGCAAATAAAACGTACTGATATAATTGCGGCAAGACCACTTAAAATCGGGAATCAATATTACTTTTCAGGAATAGTCTCACTTTATCCGGCTACTTTTAAAAACCTTATTACTGAATTTTTCGACAGAGAACTTAAAGAGTATAAAGAACTATACGGGAATCAAAAAACTAAAAGGGAGTATTTAAAGGATTGGGGATTTCGGATTGGCTATTACATTGAAGACGTTGCCAGCCACCCGCATTTTGTAACTCCTGAAGGTGATGAATTTGTACTGGCAACTGCAAATTACTTTGTAGACGAATTTGAGCAATGCATAAAGAATATCGAGAAAATTAAATCATTAAAAGAAATTAGCGATGAAACCGAAGAAATTAGAATATTCTCTTGGGAAAAAGTAGGAAGAAATAAAATTACCGGCACTTTAGAGATAGAAAAAACTAAATTACGCATTGAATGCTATTCAGTAGAGATGCTTGCGAAAGCTAAAGCTAAAATAGAGAAGCAATGCAAGGGGCACATTAAACACTTAGAAGACACTATAAAAGAACAGGACAAATTCATAGATAAGAGCAAGAGTGAAACAAAGAAATTAAAGAAATACCCGCTAGGAATAAAGAACAAGGTCGAGCTCGATTCAGAGCTAGATAGTCATTACGATAAATGGGTAAACACGCCTCTTGAAATACTGGATGGGAAGTCTCCTATAGATGCTTTGAAAACTAAAGATGGGAGAGTAAAGCTTAATTCAGTAATAGATGAGCTTGAGATCATATATGAACAAGCTAAAAACCGTGGGGAGCCTTATTACGACGTTAGTAAACTCAGAAAAAAGCTCAATCTAGTTTAATTTCATATTGGAAATCTACTAATAGCTAGTTTTACGATCGCTATATCCGTAAAGAAACCATATAACTATAATCATCAAAGCAGCTAGAGAAACCTGAAGGACTATTAATGATGCTATCTTTAAGTAGGCAAATTCAGGGCTTACATAGAGTATGAGCCACCCCCCCGCTATATCACCCAAAGCAGATAAGTACGAGGACAGAATAAGCAGGAGTTTCCAGAAATTGTTAATCTTTGTAAATAAAATCAGATGAGTTAGGGTTACAAGAATTATCGCCATCGCGAAGAAGTGAAAATGGGCCTCTTCCAGCATTCCGAGGTAGCTTCTCGGTGGTCTAAAATCCTGCTCAGAGCCAAGATAATATTCCACAACTGACTCGTAGCTAAAACCTATTTGAAGATATAAAAGAAGGTTAGTAATCCATAGGAATAGGAAAAAAAGCACTGTAAAAGCCACAATCAGTTTTAGAAGTGTATTTTTTTTTATATCGGGTGAGATGAAAAAGCGCAATGTACCTGATCCTCTGTTAGTTTAACTGACCCTGCTCTGAGGCTACTTTAAATACCGCCAGTATTCTTCTAGTCGCCTGTGACAAAGAATTTGCCGTAATAGTTGCCCCTGTAATGTTCGGAATGTCTTTTCCTAACTTTAGAGTATCATCCAAATCTTTGTCCTCAAAAAGCTCCATCCAATTTTCTCCGGGCTGATAATCCTGAGGTTCGAAAAATGCCAATATCTCCATCTGCCTTAAACTCCCGTCAGGGTTGATTACAAACATTACAGTCTCGGTCTTGGTTCGTAGCGAATGTGTGTCTATTATAGCATAACCTAATGTTTTCTCCCCATTCTTTGCCTCATAAAGAATATAGAGTTTGGACTCATTCTTAGAATTAGCGAGGGACTCTATTTCTTGGGATTGATCAGAGGATAAGAATATCTCCTTTTTTTCTATCTTAACCGCCTGAGGGAAAGCTGTTTCAAGCGCTTCATCCCTTTTCATAAACACTTTGGATTCGGAAGGATAAACTATTATGAATGAATAAATTATTATGAATATTGCTATTATGGTCTTATTCATGATTCACACTACCTTATGATGTACAAAGGGCGTAGAAATTTGTTTTCTACGCCCAGATTCTTGAGCTATATTTAACCAGACTTAAAAGACATATCCAAGTCCAAAATTAAACTGATTATCAGAACTGTTGGCTTCATTATCTAACCTTTGATACTCTGCTTTCATAACAACATTAGGAATTGGTTTATAGTTAAGCCCGATTGTCAGATCGTTTCTGTCATTTGCGGGGTTCCTCGAGAAACCTGTGGGGACTTTTGCCTGTGTATCATACTGCTCCCACCTGATAAAAGGAGCTAGGTACTGAGCGTATTGACTTGTAAAATTTGCGAGTGAGAGCACATTGTAAGCCCCTACAACATAATAACCCCACTGCTCGCTGCCTACCGAATTCTCCCCTTCCAGATCGTTTAAAGCGTTTACCCTAGCTGCGTCATCAAGTGTTGTATAAACAAAAAGTCCTCTCGCCTCAAATCCCCTGTACTGGAGCTGTATGTCGGCCTCATACATCTGGAAGAACCCACTGAACTTCTCCCCGTTAAAAGGTGAATCGGCATTCTCTATATTCTGGTTCTGACCTGTATTGCCAAGAAACATTGAAGCTCCCAAAGCCACATACGGCACAGGTTGATACTCTACCCTGCTTACCCAGGCAATGTCATTAAATCTTGCGCGGGAGCCTTTTATACGAAGCGATCTATTGTTTGCTGCTCTAAACCCTCTGGCGTCAAAACTGTTCATTGCGTATGATCTATAGTTTATCGAGCCCGCATCCCCAAGATCAAAATCTCCGAAAATACCCAAGCCGTTTTCTCTCCATGTTGTAGGAATTATTTGTCTTTCCACAGATGGTCTGAATACCCCGAAGAAAGTTGTAGGCTCATGCACTTCGTTTATTATGCCGAAAGGAGCAAGTAAAAGCCCTGCTCTTAAGTTAAGCTCTTGCCAGAGGAGAAAATCCAGAAGAGCAAACTCTACAGATACCGAGCCTGACTGCCCGTCCTTGTTTGAACTAGTCGTTGCGTGCTCAAACTCAAGCTCTGAGTTAAAGATTATCCTGTCTGTAAATTTATAACCGAAATAGAGTACGACTCTTTGCGCATCTACTACATCGTTCCCGTTTTCTCTTACCTGACCGACTAATAATTCGCCGTAACCACCGATAGACAACCCTTTATCTTTTAGATAAACCTTTGATGCTGCGGGTGCCGCTCCATAGACCTGCTCGTATGTAGGATCAGAGACAACTGCCGCGGATTTAATATTGTCTATTTCTTCTGCCAGAATGCTTAATTTATCTTCGATCGAACTCAATCTGTCATCCGTCATACCAGAGCTCTTAAGCTCTTGTAATTCTTCTGTTACATTCTGAAGTTTCTTCTCAAGTTGTTTGATCCTCTCATCCTGGGTCTCTGTTTCGTCATCACTGAGCCTCTGAGCAACTTCGATATTTTTATTATTTTGTTGAGATTGGGCTTCATTTTTAGCCTGTTCAACTATTATCTCTGCTCTTAAATTGTTGTAGGACTCTATTGAATCTGAGAACTCTTTTTGACTTTGATTGAGCTCATCGGAAAAACTATCCATTGAAAACATAATAAAGAAAACCAGAAAAAATGGAATAATAATTTCAAAAACTAAACCAGTACCTACATGCGTTAAAAGTCTATTCATCCTAAGAAAAACCTCCAGTAGTTAATATTGATATTCGTTTTCAATATCAATTTACCAGCATCATACTTAGCATCATACGTATTGTCAAGAAATTGAACTTACATTATAAAAAGGAATCTCTACATATCATTGTATTTCAATAATAACTTTGCTATAATCAATGAAATTGTTTTCTTAGTTAAATACAAATTTCTGAACTGAATACAACTTTAAGGAGGAGAACCAGATGAGGATTTTACTTTGTATAGGTGTATTGCTTTTTGCAGTTGGACTATATTTTCCCGCAAACGCGCAGCCGCCGCTCTGGCAGGACAATTTCGGAAATGAGCTTGCAGGCCTTACAGGTGGGGACGAAGAAGAAGAGCAAATTGCTCTGCCGTTTCCGTTCCCGTTTAACGGCAGCAACTTCAATATGGCTTATGTCGGCACTAACGGCTGTATCCAGCTCGGAGGATTAGGTCTGGATCGTGTTATAGATTTTGATCACTGGGAATATATGGAAGAATTCTTGAGTGATTCAGACCCTGATAACCCGGAAATTTGTCCTTTCAATACTGACTTGGACTTATTTCAAATAGGTACTATTTATTACAATAACACGGGCAATCCCCTAATAATTACATGGGATGGAGTAGGCACGAACGAAAACCAAGATATTCCGTCGACATTTCAAATACTGTTATATCAAGACGGGCGTATTGTGTTTAATTATAATGGTATGATAGTAGGTGGGAATTTTATTACCGACCTTGGAGAAGGAATAGTATCAGGGATTACTCCAAGCGATTTCCCGTATGACGGCGAAGATTTTGTCCCGGGCTGACCCGGGTCCCGTAGATTTAAACCAGGGCCCGTTCGACTTCGGTACAACTGTTTATGAGCGCTGGTGTTTTGATGAGGCAAACAGCTGCGGCACTGAAGGTAATGGCACAGGGCTTCCAAGACCTATCAACACGGCGTTTGATCTTGATCTTTGGAGTATTTGCTTTACCCCAAATGTTGGTGGTTTTTCTATTGCCAGCGGCTTTCAAGGTCAAGTGGGTGACTGTGACGGATTTGAATTTCCTGTATCCGCAGTTCCCACCCTATCCGAATGGGGTCTTATTGCCATGGCCGGGATTTTAGGAATAGTAGGATTTGTGGTTATGAGAAGAAGAGCAGTTGTAAATTCTTAACTTTAATACGTCACCCTGAACTTGATTCAGGGTCTAATCTTTTTTGTTTGAGAACCTTAAAGGAATTGAAAAAACGAGATTCTGAATCGAGTTCAGAATGACAGAAAAGGGCAAAGGGAGCTTCGGCTCCCTTTTTTGTTTAGCCGACGCTTGCAAGCAAAAATTATCCCATTTCCTACCAAACATTATTTATTTGTCATTTCGAGTGTAGCGAAAAATCTAATCTTTTAATTCCTTCCCCTTTGAGGGGGGAAGGTTAGGATGGGGGTGAATTCATCCTGTATCCTGCATTTTAAACCTCAGCTTGGCAAAGGGGAGCGGTACAAAAGATTCAATTCACTATAAAAAGTCCGCGTGATTTACATTTCGAAGGCTCAGGCTCCCACTCCTCTATCAGGAGTTGGGCTTCATTAACCTCAGCATCAGTCATTTTTGAGCCAATACGATTTAAAGATTTTTGAGCCAATTTAACTTCACGAGCAGGGCCAAACTCCTTCGCAAGACCAAACCATTTATACGCTTTAACCAGGTTTTTAGCCTCCCCACACCCTTTTTTACAGTCAAGAGTAGTATATCGCACCCTAAGGTGAGCATAAACGACTCCGAGTGTGTTTAAGGCCTGTGGCTGCGCCTGCTCAGCAGCCCTACCCCACCATTGTAGTGCATTGCTACGACTCTTTCTAACACTCAGACCATTGAAATATAATAAGCCTAGAGCGTATTGTGCATCACAGTCGCCATCCTGAGCCATGGGCCTCCACATCTTTCTCGCAATGTCATACTGACCCTGCTGATACCATCTGAGTCCAAGCTTGTATCTATCGTTTTCTGTAAAATCACTGACCGGATTAGGAATGTCTTCACCTATTTGTCCAGGAATTTCTTTAGCTTGCTGACAAGAAAGGCTGAAAATAAGGACTAATGATGCCAACATCAAAATTATTTTATCTCTACCATATTCATAGCGCATTCTGTGTTCTCCGTTACTAAACATTATAGAAGCAACAAATTGAAAAGAACTTTCATATTCGAATATAGTAAATATAGTCCTTAAGTCAAATTAATACGCATTCGCTTACTTTTATAACGTCTTAAATTTGACAAAGTCCTGTTGAAGTGAAAGAATTCATTGGTTTAAGAATTTAAAAGGTGAAATAATGCTCTTTTCCGATTATTTTAAATACAAAGACAAAAAACCAATTATATCATTTGAGATTTTCCCTCCGAAGACAGACAGGGGTATGGATAATTTAAAGAAGGAGTTAGCTGAACTTGTCACACTCGGACCGGACTTTATCACAGTTACGTATGGAGCAATGGGTTCTACCAGAGATAAGACACTGGAGATAGCATCGCTTATCAAAAACCATTTCGGCGTCGAATCCGCCTGTCATTTAACCTGCGTGGGAGCAACAAAGACAGAATTGGATACTTTGCTTCAAGAAATATATGACGCTGGGGTTAGAAATATAGTTGCACTAAGGGGGGACCCCCCGGAGGGAGAAGAAAACTTTATACAAAGTGATGATGGGTATTCTTACGGTAACGAGCTTGTAGAGCATATAAGAAAGTTTGAAGTAAGCACCGCAATCAAAAACTACTTTGGAATAGCTGTAGCAGGGTACCCTGAAAAGCATCTAGAAGCGCCTGAAATAGGAATTGATCTAGTTAATCTAAAAAGAAAGGTAGATGCCGGAGCTGATGTAATAATTACACAACTTTTTTTTAATAACGACTTTTACTTCGACTTTGTTAAAAGAGTTAGAGATATTGGAATAACAGTGCCGATAGTGCCCGGTATAATGCCTATACTCTCATCTAAGCAAATTCAGCGGATTACTTCGATGTGCGGCACAACAATTCCCGAAGTACTCAGAGAAAAACTGGATGCAGCAATAGATGACGACGATAAAGCACGTGATATTGGTATAGGACAATGTATTCAACAATCCAAAGAACTTCTTGCCTGGGGTGTGCCCGGAATTCATTTCTATGTGCTTAATAAATCCGGACATATGATAAGAATAATGGAGGCTTTGTCAGAAGATTTGGAGAACCTAAAGGCTAGGGGAATGATAGCCAATACCTTGTGATTTCAAGCACTTACAATGAAAAGATATGCCAGAAACGACTTCTCTCTTTAATAAAATAGCAGAGCACTACGATTCTCTAAATACATTCTTTAGTTTTGGAATGGATAAGATGTGGAGAAGACGGCTTGCTGAACAAATTAGGGGGTCGCACCTAATTCTAGATATTGCGACAGGGACTGGAGAAGTAGCCATTGAGACAATAAAGAAATTAGATGACTCAAACGTAATTGGAATCGATCCTAGTGCTCAAATGCTCAGATTTGCAAGGAAGAAATGCGAATCTCCCCAATATAGAAAGAGAATCAGTCTTGTACAGGGATTTGCAGAATATCTACCTTTTGGAAGTGACAAATTCGATGCAATCACAATAGCTTTTGGAATAAGAAACACCCTCAATCCTCTTGAGTCACTTAACGAAATGAAAAGAGTATTAAAACCTGGGGGAAAAGTCGCGATCCTTGAGTTCACTATTCCTAAAAACAAGATTTTTGCCCCACTCTACTTATTTTATTTCAAGAAGTTCCTTCCTTTTGTAGGATCGCTTTTCGGAAATAAAAAAGAGTACGAATATCTCTCGGACTCGACCTCAGAATTTCCGCAAAGAGAAAAATTCATCGAGATAATGAAAGATGCCGGACTCAAGCACCAAGAATCAATAGAACTTATGATAGGAACTGTAATTATTTATACCGGGATTAAAAACCAATAATCTATGGCGCCAGGCGCTCTATCAACCATTTTCCGCCACTTTGCGATTTGTATCTTAATCTGTCATGAAGCCTGCTATCCCTGCCCTGCCAAAACTCAATTGCATCCGGAACTAATCTATATCCATTCCAATAGGGCGGTCTTGGAACAGGTTTATCCTTGTACTTATTCTCAAGTTCTTTAAATCTATCCTCAAGTATTTCTCGACCAGGTATTACGCTGCTTTGATGAGATGCCCATGCGCCTATCTGACTCCCCCTGGGGCGACTTTTAAAATAGTTATCCGCTTCATCTAGAGATACTATCTCTATTTTGCCTTCAATTCTGACTTGTTTTTCTAGCACTCCCCACCAAAAACATATAGCGGCAAATGGATTATGAGCAAGATCATTCCCCTTTTTGCTTTCAGAGTTACTATAGAAAACAAAACCCAATTCATCAAAACCCTTTAGCAAAAGTACCCTTGCCGAGGATTTGCCGTCCATTGTTGATGTGGCGAGAGTAAACGCGTTAGGATGGATTAAATCAGCTCTGAGCGACTCTTCATACCAGAGACGGAACTGTTCAATTGGGCTTGGATCAATGTCCTCTTCTTTTAACTCGGACAATTCAAATTGTTTATTAAGTGTATCTTCAGGATTACTCATCTACTCACTCTTAAAATACTATTTAGTGCTTGTTCTAATTTCGGATACTTAAACTTGTATCCTAAATCTAATAACTTTTGAGGCGTTACCCGGGCACTTGAAAGCATTGTCCCATCCGCCATTTCCCCAAAAAGCCCACGGGCTACAAAGGCGGGCAGTGGGAATATTGTCGGACGCTTAAGAACTCTACCAAGGGCAAAGGTAAACTCACTGTTTGTAACAGGATTTGGAGCTACAGCATTCACTGGCCCGCTCAGATCCTCTTTGCTAAGTAGATAATAAATTATTCCTATAAGATCATCAATAGCAATCCAGCTCCAATACTGTTTCCCATCCCCTATTTTTCCACCTAGGCCAATCTTAAACGGCAGAAGCATCTTCAGAAGGGCGCCTCCACCCAAACCCAATACCATGCCTATACGGAGGTTAAATACGCGAATACCGGCCTCATTTGCAGCCTCAGTAGCATTTTCCCACTTTAAGCTTACATCTGCCAGAAAACCCTCTCCTGGAGCGCTTTCCTCGTTCAGAATTTCATCTCCTCTATCCCCGTAATAACCAGTCGCAGAAGCCGCGATTAAAACCTCTGGCCTCTTATTGAGCTTTGCCAGTGACTCTGACAGTAATTTAGTACCCTGAACTCGGCTTTTCTCTATGTTGGCTTTTTTCTTCTCCGTCCATCTTCCCGCAATATTCTCACCCGCCAGATGAACCACCGCATCGAGATCTTGAAGTGCTTCAAGCTCGATTTCGCCTTTTGCGGGGTTCCAGCAAACTAGATCGCTCGCAGAACCTTTTGATCTTGTAAGTTTTTTAACTGTGCATCCCTTTGAAAGCAGAAACTCCGTTAAATGAGTACCTACAAAACCGCTGGCTCCGGATATAAGAACATTCTTAGACATTGTTATGGAATTAAGAATAGCATAGGGATTAATTTAGGGAATATGTCACTAACTACCTATTGACCGAATGTATCCAAGATTGCTTCTTGAAAACCCTTAACTTCTTCAAAATCTAAATAATAATGAGGGGCGCTTAATATGGGAAGGTCTAAATACTCCCTATACCCATCAATCTTGTTTCTACATTCTGAAGCTGAGCCAACCACGGCAAAGGTATTAACCATATCATCGCTAACACTTTTAATCATTTTCTTAATATCACGATTAAAAAAAGCAGCCCTTACCTTTTCCGTCTCCTTTTGAAATCCATGGAGCTTAAATGGCGGGTCGTAAGTTTTAACAGTCGCATAAAAAGCAATTGTGGCTCGCGCTGCCTCTAGCGCCTCTTTTTTATTATCAGAAATAGCGCAAGTAATAATGGAGCACGATTTAAAACTCTCTCTTTCTCTTGTGGAGGTCTTAAGCCCTTTTGCAATACTTTTATCAACCACCTCTTTTATATATCTCAAAGAACATACAACATGGCCCAGGTATCCGTCAGCAACCTCCCCTGCGGCGCTTATCATATTACTTCCAACACCGGCTAAATATATTGGAAGCCTATCTCTTAGAGGTTTATAAGCCCTGTGATATCCTTTAGTAGAGATATTGTAATACTCACCTTCATAAGACAAAGGATCACCTAAATGCACTCCTGAGGTAATTAGCCTAATAAGTTGAAGACACTCTTTTATCCTTGTAACAGGTTTTCCGTGATTTAGGCCGTGCCACATCTCATTCGTACGTTTTGCTCCCGTGCCTAGCCCAAGTATCAATCTTCCGTTTGATATTTCATCTAGGTCAAGTGCCGTAAGGGAGGTAATTAAAGGGCTTCTGACAAAAGCTAGCGCTACTGCGGTTCCAAGTTTAATCTTCTGAGTCGAATGCGCTACTGCTGAGAGTTGTTGGAAGGCAGTTCGGTATAGTTCTGTTGCCCAAACAGAATCGAAATTTGCATCTTCAGCTTGTTTGGCTAAGAGGGCGAGATCCGAAATATTATTTGCATCTAAAATTAGTCCGACAGGTTTCACTTATCTTATCCATCCTTACATCCCTAAAAACTATCATAAAAAACAAAGGCGGCCCAATGGGCCGCCCGTTGATAAGCAAGTTCAATCTACAGATAGTTCATAAATTATCAGTTTCTTATTTTTTACTCTAGAAACTATTAGTCTTCTTTCTTTTCAGTTTCTTTTTCTTCTTCCGCCTCAGTATTATCTTCAGCCAGTTCTTCTGAACCTTCTTCAGCTTTAGCTTCTGGAGAATCAGATGTTTCTTCCTCAGCTACTGGAGCTTCTTCGGTTTCCGCAGATATTTCTTCTACTTTTTCTTCTTCGGCAGCTTCTTCAGGTACGGATTCTGCAGCAGGTTCGCTTTCAACTGCGGGTGCTTCTTCTGCCTTTGCCTTAGGTTCCGGTACTTCTTTTGCAACCTCTACAGTTTCTGCTACTACCGCAGCCTCAGCTGCCAAAACCTCTTGGGTTTTCTTATCTTGCTCTTCAATTAACCCAAGCTCTTCCGCAGACTCTTTCTTTGAACTCTTAGTCTTAACAGAGCCGTCTTTTGCAGTAGCTTTTGGCTTCTTAGGAGCAGTCTTGGTTTTCTTTTTCTTCTTAGGTTTATACTCTTCTTCTACTAGTTCAATAATAGAAATTGGGGTGTTATCCCCCCTTCTAAAACCTAACTTTGTTATTCTCGTATAACCACCAGGGCGTTCCTTGAACCTTTCAGCAAGTTCATCAAAAAGTTTCTTTAGTACTTCTTTATCCCTTATGTAAGCTGCTGCCTGCCTTCTCTTCTGAAGAGTTCCCTCCTTAGCAAGGGTGATTATCTTTTCAGCAACTCTTCTAAGTTCTTTAGCTCTGGTATCTGTTGTTTTCAACCTCTCATTACGAAACAAATCAGTAACCATATTGCGAAACATGGCTTTTCTATGTTTAGTTGTAACACCGAGTTTGCGTCCTATTCTTTTATGTCTCATCTTCTAATCTCCAATTTGCTCGCAATAAAATTATTGAGAAGCTAATCTCTCACTACGTTTTGCTTTCTCCGCGTTGAAAACTTCCTGGTCAATTTCTACTCCAAGACCAAGACCCATTTCCTCTAGTCTTTCCCTTATTTCATATAAGGACCTTTTTCCAAAATTTTCTAAATTCAACAAATCATCTTCACTTTTCTGTATTAAATCTCCTGCGTATTCTATTGCCGCTTTCCTCAAACAGTTAAGTGATCTTGCAGAAAGGTCCATCTCTTCTATTGTATTAAAAAGTATTTCTTCAGTGCCTTTAATCTCTTGCTTCTCTTCGCTTTCAGGTACTTCATCAACTTCAGATTCATCAAAATTAATAAATATTGTAAGTTGGTTTTTCACAATTTTACCTGCATACGCTAGAGCATCTTCTGGCATAATCGTACCGTTGGTCCAAATCTCAAGTGTAAGCCTTTGAAAATCCGTGCGTCTTCCTACTCTCGCGTTTGTAACAGCATAATTAACCTTTCTTACAGGTGAGAAGAGAGAATCTACGGGAATAACACCTATTATAGTTTGCAGCTCGCCTCTTCTTTCAACAGGCTCATAACCTCTACCCATCTCTACAGTCATCTCCATTTCCAGCTTGGCGCCTTCTGCCAAAGTTGCGATATGGTGATCTGGGTTTAATATTTCAACATTCTGATTTGTACTAATGTCACCTGCATTGATACTGCATTCTCCGCTAGCACTTACTGTTATCACTTGAGGTTCATAAGTGTGTAGCTTCAACTCTATACCTTTAAGATTTAGAATTATCTCTGTAACATCCTCTTTGACACCGGGTATAGAAGAGAACTCATG
>DAOVUC010000008.1 GCA_030632765.1 Candidatus Dadabacteria bacterium | reverse complement strand
TCCCGTCTAAAAAAATTTTTAAGAAATATTCTATTACTTTTTCCCATATCTTTATCTAAAATATATAACTAGACTCTAAAGGCAACCCTTATACTGCTCCCCATTAAAAAGCTAGTAGGGAGGAAGGAGGATTCAGGATGCACATATTTTAACCCGTCCGTCCTGAGTTCAATCGAAGGACGGAGCCCTTAGGATTTCGCCCTTCCCGGCTTCGCTAAAGCTACACCGAGGCAGGCGAGAGCCTCAGAGTGGGCGGGGCTTTTTTACCCCCAACTTAAACCGAGCTCGACAAAAGGGGTGCAGTACACCTGATATAATTCAGTCCAACTTAGAGTAATAAGTTAATTTCGCTATTTGTCGGATGTAAAAATAAGAGTATCGGGTTTAAATGTATACCAGGCGAACCAATAGGAAACAAAAGAATCTACAGGATTTCCTAAAATATCAGTTGCGTTAACGTAATCTCCATCCTTAAATTTAATCACTATATCTTTGCCGCCTAGCTTATCCTTAAGAGGTGTTTTTACTTTCTTTAGCTCTGAAAATGGATAAGCTTTGGCCCGATCCCCTAACAAAACGACTAGAACTTTCTCCTTTGGATGAAATTTATTGTTCTTATTTTTTATGGGAAACATGATCGTGCTGGATACTTCATAACCCGAATATGGTTGTCTATCATAATTCCTAAAAAACCCTGTATCTCTGGAAAGGACCTGTGTGTCCGGATTTATTTCCCTCCACTCTTTCCATGTAGCAAGAGTTGAAGGGAGAACAATAAAATCGGTACCGGCCATCTTGCCGCTTACCGATTTCATTTCCAATTGTGACCAGAGGCTCTGGGTTTCTCGATCGTAAAAAAGCACATCGGATTGATATAGCAGCCCTGAAATACCGAACCTATATTCTTTGCCTCCTATTTCTCTATTAAAAATGAGAGTTGAGCCGCACAGTGGGCAATAAGATACAAGAAAGGGCAAATCACCTATCTTGTCATTTACGGCCTCGTGCCAAACAAGAATTCTCAGTGGATAAGCCCTTTTCACTCCATTGTATGTAAATCCGGAGACCAGATCACCGTCATTTAGCCATTTAGCCTCATTTGCTTCTTCAAACTTAGGATTCAGTATTGCCGGGATGCCGTCTTTAGGTGGTCCGCCTGAGAGGATATCATCTTTTGGAATCAAACTATTCGATATATCAAAACCATTATACCTAGAAATGTGAGTCCAAGCGGGAACAGCAAGTAAAATAACCAGAGCTAATGTTAAAGATAATCTCATAAAGGGTTAGATGATCTATCATAAAAAAGGTTTCCGATATGGATTACCGATACTATGGCAGGTCAAAAGAAAGATTTTATCCTATGAGCTAAACATAATGAGTACATATGTTACATTTCATACCCTATAATTAAACCTGCCTGGAGGAAAGATGTCTCAAAAAAATTCTAAGAGCAAAATGAACTGGGACCTTACAAGCTATTTCCCTGAGTTTAACGGTCCCGAGATGAACAAATTCAAAAAAGAACTAAAAGAGGATATAGAATCAATTAGCAATGAAGCCTCATCCCTCTCTCCCCTAGATACCAATAATCAAGATGAATGGGAAAAGATTTTCTTAGATTGTGAAGATTTAACGATGAGGTACTCACATCTTGGATCCTATATTGGATGTCTGGCATCCGCAGATAGCATAAATGAAGAGCATCTAAGAGAGGAAGCCGAGATGTCCGTGATGGGCGCTGAATTCTCAAAGTTGTCTTCGGTACTGCTAAACACAGTTAAAGACACTCCGGATCACGTTTTTGAAACGTTCACTAAAAGACAAGCCCTAAATGATGCGGCTTATTATTTAAATAGAATGCGCGAGGAATCAAAGAAGAGAATGAATCCTGAGAATGAAATTCTTGCTGCTGACCTTGGTGTAGACGGCTTGACCGCTTGGGGCAGACTCTATGATACTGTATCCAGCAAGCTTGAGTTCGAGATGGAATACCCAGAGGGAGGTAGAGTACGTCTTCCGATGTCACAAAGGCGGTCTTTAATGGAAAAGCCTGATCGTCGAATCAGAAAAGCAGCCTTTGAAGGGGGCAACCAGGCATGGGAGAGCATAGAAGATGTAACAGCTTCTGCTCTTAACTCTATAGCTGGTACCAGGCTTACGCTAAACAGACACAGGGGGATCAACCACTTTCTCGATATAGCTTTGTTTCAATCCTCTATTAGTAAAAAGACCCTTGATGCAATGCTAGAGGCTATATACTCCGAAATTGAGGTGCCAAAAGATATACTACGGCTTAAAGCCAAAACAATGAACCGAGAACAAATTGCATGGTATGACCTTGGTGCTCCTATGGATTTGGAATTTAAGAAAAAATTAACCTGGCGGGAAGCTCAAAGACTTGTAAAGAATTCTTTCTCAGCTTCATATCCTGAACTTGGCACTTTTGTAGAAAGCGTATTTGAGAAAAATTGGGTTGACTGGGAACCTAGGGAAGGAAAGCGTCCGGGAGGATTCTGCACAGGATCTCTTCTAACAAAAGAGTCCAGAATTTTTATGACATATAATGAAACAATAGGAGATGTCCTAACTCTGGCACATGAGGCGGGTCACGCGTTTCACAGCTATGTAATGAGAGAAATCCGTCCCTATTCGCACTTTTACCCGATGACGCTCGCAGAATCAGCATCGACATTTGGAGAAATGATTCTTACCGAAGGAATACTAGAGGACCCGTCTATAAACGAGGCAGAGAAAACCCTTATGTTAGATACGGAAATAAACCACGGGGCGATATACTTAATGGACATCCCGGTACGCTATGAATTTGAGAAAACATTTTATGAGGAGAGACAAAAGGGGGAGGTAAGCGTAAGCCGGCTTAAAGAACTAATGAGTGAGACTCAACAAAGAATTTTCGGTGATGTCTTGGAAGATGGGGGGGAAGACCCTTATTTTTGGGCTTCAAAACTCCATTTCTATATAACGGGTGTCACATTTTATAATTTTCCATATACGTTTGGATATTTACTAAGTAGAGGTCTTTTTGCAATGTTCAAAAAAGAAGGGGCGCATTTCCTTCCGAAATACGAGGAATTTCTCCGCTTAACGGGTTCTGACACCGCAGAAAACGTAGCAAGAAGAAGTATAGGACATGATCTAGAATCACCTGAGTTTTGGGTGGAATCAATCCATACTCTAAAGGAGCCGCTCAATAAACTAAAAGCGTTATTGCAAGATACACAGTAAGCTTATTTAAAAAGGTTTTTGAGGACTTTCATCTTTATTTAATGATTACGGTCGTAAAACTTCAAGAAAGATAAAGCGCTGTTACTACAGTGCTTCCGGTGTTAAGAGATAAATCTAATATCAATGCTGCCATTATAGCCAACATATAGAAGATTGAGGCGGCAAATGCCTTTCCAAAGCCTGAATTAGTCAATGAGCTCTTGATTATAATATACTCGAAATATCCACCGAAAATAACTGCTAATATTGCATAGTATGCGGAAGCATAGCCCAAGAACCAAAAAGAAAGAGAAAGAGGCAAAAGTGCGATTGAATAAAGCAGAATCATTATGTTTGTGAATTTAGCTCCCAAGGCAACGGGCATTACCGGTACTCCGGCTTTTTTATAATCAAGCTTGTATTTTTGAGCAAGCGCCCAAAAGTGAGGCGGCTGCCAGAGCATCATAAAGGTAAAAAGAATATATCCATCAAGTCCGATATTGGGTTGTATAGCTGAATACCCTATTAGAACCGGAAGCGCACCCGGAAGACCCCCTAATATAGTTCCATAGGGAGAACTTCTCTTCAGATATAATGTGTAGAGTAGTGTATAGCTTAATATCGCAGCAACAATTAAAAGAGCAGTTACATAATTCAAATAATAAAGTGAAATGAAAAGTGCTATCGCTATAAATAAACTCGCAATAAATATCGCTGTCTTCTCACCCACTACTTCAAGAGCATGAGTGCGTTTACTCAGCCTATTCATAAGAATATCTATTTGCTTATCGAGAACATTATTTAAAATGGCCGACCCAGCTGCGCTTAGTAGCAAAGACACTATCGTCAAGAAACCCAGAGCAAACGAGGGAAGCCCCTTATCCGCCACAACCATCCCCGCAAAGCCTGTAAAAGCTACACTTACAATAATTCCTGGTTTTGATAATAAAATAGTAGAAACTACTATATTTGAAGGTGCTTTCTCTGCCTGTTCCATGATATATATGTACTTTTGAAGTAATTAAGTTCCGCTTTTAAGATTATACACTACTTTCCCGCATACCCCGAAACCATGCATAAAGCGCTGTAGAGAATATCAAAAGGGCAACGGATAGATGCAATGCCGTAACGGCAAAATGCAGCTTGGTAAGTACAACACCCGCACCTAAAAGTATTTGAAGAATTATAAAACCAACTAGTAATAATAACTCTAATCGGTACTTACTTAGCGTGGTTGACGTGTATGAAGCGACTAACAGTATAGCTACAACTATGGTGATAATATAAGCCAACGATCTATGAACAAAATGATTTAGAATGATCCCCGACAGCCCAGGTGGAATCCAATATCCGAGACATGTGGGAAAATCCGGACAGGCAAGCCCGGAGCTTGAATGTCTCACATAGGCCCCTAATACAGCCTGCAAGAAAATAAGTATGCCTAGAAAGAAAAATATCCCCTTGTATCCTGAAATGCTAAATGCAGGTTTTCTATCAATGCCGTCAAAGTAAAACATGTATAAGATAAGCGCAAAAATTACAATAGCGTTTGCAAAATGAAAAGTTGTTAGATCAACCGGAAGCTCGAGTATTACTACTATACCTCCAAGTACAATCTGCATTAATAGTAGCAGCACTACAATTACTGGAGTGAATTTGGACATGCCCGAGTAGCTGCGAAATCTTTGATAGGAAAAAATCAGGATGAAGATAGAAGTTACACCGCCTATAACACGATGCATGAATTCCGTATAAATATCCCATCTGAATGGAGGTATTACCTCTCCGTAGCAAAGAGGCCAGTCGGGACATGCAAGCCCGGCTTTAAGACCCGCAACCAGGTTTCCCCATATTAGTAGAATAAAAAGTAAAACAAGGGCAATTTTGCCTATCATAAATCAGTATCTCGGTTACGGCGTAATTCTTGTGAAAGTGTCGACAATGGTCATACTTATTAGAAGAAAAAGCAAGACTAAAGGAAATATAGCAAAGAGCCATGTAATCTTATCCTCAAACTTAAGATGCATAAAGAATAGCGCTACAGCTGTTGCTTTAATAGACGCCACAACCATCGCAATCACAATATTAAGGGTGCCAAAATCTAGATAAGATACATATACTGTTACAGCAGTGAGTATCATAAGAATAACCCACACGATAAAGTAAGGTTTATAACTGGTTACATGATGTTCTTCACTATGAGAATGTTCGCTCATTTATACTTACCTCCACTCAGCCTATTAAATAAAGTAATGGGAATAGATATATCCAGATTAAATCCACTAAGTGCCAGTAAAGCCCTCCTAATTCTACGGGAGTACTATACTTTTCATTAAATGTCCCCTTCCACGTCAGAACCATTAAGACACCAAGAACTATAAGCCCTATAAAAACGTGGAGCATATGAAGACCCGTCATCATAAAGTAAAGCGAGAAAAATATGCTGGTGTCAGGATAGATATGGTGGGCGAACTTAGCGCCGTATTCAAAATATTTGACTACCCCAAATCCAAGACCACATATTAGTGTAACTAAAATCAAAATAGCTGACATCATCCGCTTGCCTTTTTGGATTGCAGTAACCGCTATAGCCATCGTTAAACTACTGAAAATCAATATACAGGTATTTATAGCTCCCATTTCTCTATTGAGTTCCTGGTGCTGCTCTAAAAACATTTCAGGATACTTGGCTCTAAAGATCGCATAGGCGGCGAAAAGTCCGCCAAAAAGCATTATTTCTGTTCCCAGAAATAGCCACATACCAAGCTTAGAAGAGCTGTATTCAACTTGAGGGTCCATCTCAAGACCATGAGAGTGTTCCGTATTAGCTTGTTCCATTTAAGCATCCACCTCTTTCTTTTTCCCGTAACCGTAAGGCCAATCGGTCACATGCGGTATTTCTTCAAAGTTTTCATGCGGTGGCGGTGAAGGTATCTGCCACTCCAATGAAAGTGATCCGTATGGATTTTGAGGCGCCTTTTCTCCATTAAAAAGGCCATTAATAAGATTTACTGTCATGATCAATACACCCAGGCCTAATATCCAGGAGCCGTAAGTAGATAGCGACATAAGGGATTCGAACTCCTCAGGGTAAGTAGCGTATCTTCTAGGCATTCCTTGAACACCAAGAAAGAATTGAGGGAAAAAGGTAACATTGAACCCAACAAAAACGAGGAACCATGCTAGTTTGGCTACAGCTTCGTTAAACATCTTGCCAAACCATTTTGGATACCAGAAGTGAAGAGCGCCGAAGAACCCCATAACTGTGCCCCCGATCATAACATAATGCATATGGGCAACAACGAAATAAGTGTCATGAAGATGAATGTCGGCGGCTAACGCTCCCAGGAAAACTCCGGTAAGCCCGCCAATAGTGAATAAGAAAATAAACCCGAGCGCATATAACATAGCTGAATGAAGCTCAATGGAGCCTTTATATAGTGTTGCAGTCCAGTTAAAAACTTTTATTGCAGTTGGTATTGCCACTAGAAAAGTTAAGAATGAGAAAATTGTAGCGGCAACCTCGGAAATTCCGGCTGTAAACATATGGTGCGCCCATACAAAGAAGCTGATAAACGCAATACCCAGGCTTGAGTACGCTATTGCTTTATATCCGAATATAGGTTTTCTGGAAAAAACAGGAATTATTTCCGAAATAACACCCATAGCGGGGATTATCATAATATAAACCGCAGGATGAGAATAGAACCAGAAAAAGTTCTGGAATAATACAGGATCCCCTCCCTTTGCAGGATCGAAGAAACCCACACCAAGACTTCTCTCAGCAATAAGGAGAAGGAGCGTTATACCAACAACAGGGGTCGCAAGAAGCTGAAGTACCGCTGTCGCATAGGATGCCCAAATGAATAGCGGCAGACGGTGCCATGTCATGCCAGGCGCCCTCATCTTATGAATAGTAACAATGAAATTAAGCCCTGTAAGAATTGAAGAAAATCCTAAGACAAAAACTCCTAATGTTATTAATATCACATCCGTATCAGTAGTAGCGCTGTATGGGGTATAAAAAGTCCAGCCCGTATCCGCTGGTTGGAAAAGAGCTATTAAAACAATTACGGTGCCCAACAAATAAATCCAATAACTTCCCAGGTTGAGCTTAGGGAAAGCCACATCACGGGCGCCTATCATAAGGGGGATAAGGAAATTGCCGAAGCTCGCCGCAAGCCCAGGGATAATAAAGAAAAAGACCATCAGAGATCCGTGGAGCGTAAATAAAACATTATAGGTATGAGGGCTTACAAAATCCGAGACAGGAGTGAGAAGCTCAATCCTCATCAACAAAGCTATTATTCCCGCTATCAGAAAGAAGAAAGATACAGATATCAGGTACAAAATTCCAATTCGCTTATGGTCCGTTGTATAAAGCCAGGATAGTATGCCCTTTTTCTCTAAAAACGGAACATATACATTTGTGGCAACTGCATGATTTGCCATTGAAATCTCCTCCTAAATTTTAAAACCTTATTTTAATGTTTTCATATACGCAATAAGCGCTGTAATCTCATCGTCACTTAGTATACCTTTAAAAGAAGGCATCACAGGCTGAAACCCTTTTACAACCTCTTCCTGGGGCTCAAGGATTGACTTCATTATATAATTTTCATCAGCCGTATAGCTGGAACCATCTTCGAGCACTCCCTCTCTGCCGTAAAGCCCTTTAAAGGAAGGACCTAATACAACACTACCGTCCACACTGTGGCACGCGTTGCAGCCTTTTCCCTTATAAACCTTCTCGCCCAATTCAGCAGGGGGCAACGAGGCAACAGCTCCGCCACCATCCGTACCGACCCCCTTCTCCCATATATCATACGCTTCAGGACTAAGCACTATTACTCTCCCTAGCATTGCAGAATGCCCGGTGCCGCAGTACTCGGCACAGAATATATCAAAAGTCCCGATCTTGGTGGGAGTAAACCAGAGCTGCGTGTATCTGCCGGGGATTAAATCCTGCTTAACCCTAAATGCCGGAACAAAGAAGCTATGTAAAACATCGTCCGCTCTCATGACCATCCTTACAGGTCTGTTCTGCTGCACATAGAGCTCATTTAGCGTTTTTTTGCCGTTGTAATATTCAAATGTCCAAAGCCACTGTTTTCCCGTGACAGTAATGTCAACCGCATCTTTGGGAGGTGTCCTCATGTCCTTGTAAACTACATATGCATGAACGAACAGGAGTATAAGTAAAATAGAGGGGATTACGGTCCATATTATTTCTAGAGGCTCACTACCGGTTATATAAGGAGTTTCCTCATCCTCACTTTTTCTTCTGTATTTTACTGCAAAGTAAATAAGAACTGCAGTTATTAGAACAAAGAAGAAAATAGATATAAGAGTTATTACTAATAATACTCCATCTACTTTACTCGCAAGATTTGATGCCGCCTCTGGAATCCAAGTCATCTGTTTTCTTTTAAACCTCCATCTCTATTCAGGTTCTATCTTCTCTCTCTTCTCCAAAAGTACGTTAACCCCACACACAGGGATAGCAAAGTGATCACCCCTCCTGCTTTAACAATATTCAATGCTTTAAGGGCGTATTTTTTTCCGACAGGATCAAACCCATAGCAAAATAGCAACACGCTATTAATCAGTTTGGAAGTACCTATCTCTCCTTTTGAAGCTTCAAGTAAAGCAAGCCTAAAATCAGTCGGCTCATGCTGTATACCATGAAGGTATCTGGAAATTTTCCCCTCTGGCGTAAGTACAATTAAAGCTGAAGCGTGGGCGAACTCCGCGCCATCTATTTTATACCTGAAACCCACAGACTCCGTCAATTTTTTTATGTTTTTTTTATCACCAATCAGAAAAGGCCAATTATCTTGTGTTCCTTCTACCCTCTTTAAGCCCTGATGATATTTAGGCGCTTTAGTAGCAGCTAATTGGGTTGTATCCTCCGGATCGAAACTAACCGTAAGTATCTTAAAGTCTTCTCCCAATTGAAGTGTTTCCGTTTCATTTACAACTTGCAACAATCCATCCGTAGCGAAATTACAGAGCCTAGGGCAACTGTAATAGACAAGATTCAAGACTGTGGGTGTGTCGTTAGATAACAAGTTTTTAAAAACCACAGGCTCATTATTTTCGTCTACAAGGACTATTTCACCAGGTATCAGATCCCCTAGTTTTTCATCTATACCAATATCCTTTACATCCCTTGCATCAGTAATAGCAAACGCATATTCTGATGAAAAGAGTAAGAGTATCAGCAGTATTGTAGATATTAATTTTGCTCTAGGCATCTTAATTGTACAATCAACCCTTTATACTTTAATCATGCGGTTATTCGGACACCACACAAAACTAGTCATCTTCACTTTAACAATACCAAAATTTTCATTTTATTCATAATTACTGGGGTGAGTAAAGGATATATATTGAAGTCGTATTGGGTTATTCACACAAATATCTCTAACCCCTAATAACCTCAAAGCGAAAATGATTCTAGCTGATTGTCATATCCTGTCAAGTAGCGCCCGGGGTAGTCAAAATTTAGAATTTGGAAAACGGCAATATTGATTTAGAATACTACCAAATGGGATCAATTACTGATATCGAAGGAATAAAAGTAGGTCATGTTTCAGATTTTGAGGCCATAACCGGGTGTACGGTTATGCTATTTGAAAGTCCGGCCACTGCTGCTGTTGATCTTAGGGGAGGAGGAACCAGCACCAGGCAAATTGACTCCCTTCTTTCCCACAATACATTTGGGAAAATTCACGCAATTCTCTTAACTGGGGGAAGCGCTTACGGGCTTGATGCCACAAGTGGGGTTATTAAATACCTTGAAGAAAAAAATGTAGGACTTGAAGTTGGAGGGGGCATAGTAGTCCCTTCAGTACCTACTGCCGTCATATTCGATCTAGGGATCGGAAACGGCAGAATCAGACCAGATGCACAAATGGGATATGAAGCATGTATGCAAGCCAAATCATCTCAGGTTGAAGAAGGGAGTATTGGGGCAGGAACTGGGGCTACTATAGGAAAACTAATGGGTCTGGGGCAAGCAACAAAAGGCGGAATCGGGACAGAGAGTTATAAATTAAAAAACGGAGTAATTGTGGGAGTCTTAGTAGTAGTTAATGCCTTTGGAGATGTGGTCTCGCCTACAAATGGACAAATTTTAGCAGGGGTCAGGGATTCTAATCAGGGAAACGAATTCCTCGGAACACTAAATTTGTTCAAGCAGGGAATAATAAGGCGGGCTGATAGCTACCAAAATACGACTCTTGCTGTAGTCGTGACAAATGCGAGCTTTTCAAAATCTGAGTTACTAAGGATTTCAACCATTGCACAAACTGGACTTGCAAAAGTTATTTCTCCTGTCCATACCTCTCAAGATGGGGATATGGTGATATCGGTCTCTTTAGGAGATTTGAAAGAAGATGTGAATCTATTAGGTGTAATTGCAGCTGAACTCACTCAAAAGGCAATTATCAGAGCTGTGGAACAATCCACTACCCTAGGGGGCATTCCATGTTCAAAAGAACTGCTTTCTAATAAAGCTACCTGAGCTCTATTGGCTCTGCGGACATGGAGAACTTTCTCATCCTGATACCAAGCACTATTCCTATCCCTATCATTGCCGTAAGTGTAGAAGACCCTCCGTAGCTAAAAATTAATAGAGGCACCCCAGCGACAGGAAGCAGCCCTATAACCATCCCCACATTGACCACAACATGCCAAAAAAACATTGCTGCAATTCCAAAAGATACAAGCATGGAGAACTTGTCTTTCGCTCGGCTTGAAGTATCCAGCATCCAAAGAACTATCATAAAATAGAGCAGCAATAAGAATATGCTACCCAAAAATCCCCATTCTTCAGCTAAAACCGAGAAAGCAAAATCGGTTTGCTGAGCAGGTATAAACCTAAGCTGTGTTTGAGAGCCTGATCTGAGGCCCTTACCAATAATCCCTCCTGAGCCGACAGCTATTTGGGACTGAATTGAGTTATAACCTGCATTGAGAGGATCGCTTGAAGGATTTATAAATGTACTTATTCTGTCCTTTTGATAAGGTTTTAAGGAGTAGTGCCAGGAATAAAAAGAAACCCCAATAATTGCAATTAGAATAAAGGCAACCGACCATTTTTTTACACCCATAAAAAGCACAATACTGCCCGATAACAACATAATAGTTAGAGCAGTGCCCAAGTCAGGCTGGAGCATCACCAAAACAAGGGGAATGGCTATTAATATTATTGGTTTTATCAGATCAAGAAAGCCATATGGACCAACTTGGTAATCATCATCATAGAATTTAGCGAGCACAAGAATTATTGCAATTTTTACAAGCTCAGAAGGCTGTATAGTAGCTAATGAGGCAACATCTATCCAGCTCTTTGAGCCTGCCACCTCTTTACCAAAAAAGAGTACAAATAAAAGCAGTAATATTGCTCCCCCGTATATATACGGCACGTATTGCTTAAAAAATCTATAGTTCAGAAAAGAAACTGATACAAGAGTAACAATCCCTATACCCACCCAAACAAACTGTCTTTTAAAAGAGACGAGTCCAGTCTCATAAGAAGCGCTATAAAGATTAAGAAGCGATATAAATGAAAAAACAAGTGTCATCAGGAACAGAGACCACCCAAAATTTTTAAGAAGTCTCCTGTCAAACATTATCATCTGCCCCTCTCTCTTCTTTTAGAGTTTTATAAACCTCGAGAATCTTGCGCGCAATGGGGGCAGCTACGGAACTGCCTTTTCCGCCGTGCTCTATGAGAACAGTTACCGCAATCTCAGGATCTTCTGCAGGAGCATAGGATGTAAACCAGGCATGGTCTCTATGTTTTTTCTGATCGCTCTGCAAATCAAGTGACACCACTTGTGCAGTACCTGTTTTTCCGGCGACGGTCATATCCTTTATTCTTGCCGCGCGCCCTGTTCCGCCCGGATCATTTACAACGCCTACTAGAGCGTCCTTTATTAATTCAAGCATCTCAATTTCAATAGGAATTTTGCCACTAACAATCGGGGTGTGCTTGAACTTCTTCTCCCCACTATAAGAGATTATCTCCTTAACAATAGCGGGCTTAAGCAATGTCCCTCCATTAGCGACAGCAGACGTCATCATTGCTACCTGAGTAGGAGTTACACTAACGTAGCCCTGACCTATGGCAGAGACAATTGTCTCTCCCTTATACCAAGGCTTATTAAACCTTCTGAGCTTCCATTCCCTGCTGGGAGATATCCCGGCTTTTTCCTCAATTCCTATCCCGGTCACTGACCCAAACCCAAAAGCTCGTATATATTTGCTCAACTTATCAATGCCCATTCTTTCAGCGATCTTATAGAAATAGACATCACACGATTTGACGATCGCTCCTCTGAGGTTAACCCAGCCGTGCCCACCCCTTTTCCAGCATCTAAAAGTACTATTACCTACCTTATAGTAGCCTGGACAATGGATGTATTCTTCGTGGTCGATAAACCCTTCATTAAGCGCCGCTGTACTGGGCACCATTTTAAAAACAGACCCGGGCGCATAAAGCCCTTGTGTAGCACGGTTGAGCAACGGTGAAGTCTTATCATTTACAAGATCAGACCAGGTCTTAGAATCAATCCCCTTTATAAAATCGGCGGGGTTAAAAGAGGGTTTGCTTGCTAGTGCAAGTATCTCTCCGCTGTTGACATTAACGGCGACTATAGCCCCTGATTGATCTCCCAGGATTTCTTCAGCTGCCTTTTGAAGCTCTATATCTATCGTAAGAAGGACATCGTTTCCCGGCATGCTCTTCTTATTCTGAAGATCTTCTAAAAATAAAGTTGATTCTACTTCTCTCCCCAAAGCGTCAGTTACTTTCTGTTTATAACCGTCATCCCCCCTTAAATTGCTCTCCCATCCTTTCTCGACACCGGTCTTACCTACTAGGTCATTATTGTTTATTTTCGGGTTACTTTTTAACTCGGCCTCGCTGACCTTTCCTATGTAACCCAAGAAGGAGGCCCCTAAACTACCATGTGGGTACTGCCTAAGATTATGGATTTCAATGATGACACCAGGCAGGGAGCTTCTGCGGGCTTCAATATACGCAAGTTGGTCACGGTTTATATCTTTAGCAACAAGGACGGGTTTAAAACTTCTTTTTGTTAAAGCAGATCTTATGTTGTTATCAATATGATTTTTATCCAAGTTTAAAATTTGAGAAAAGAAGGAACTTATATGGGCAACATCTTTAACATCCTTAGGTATCACATAAACATCAAAAGACGTTCTGTTAACAACTAATTCTTTTCCATACCTGTCGAGTATTCTTCCTCTGGGCGCAGGAATCCTTTCGACCCTTATATGGTTCTCTAGGGAGAACTCTGCGAACTCATCTCCCCTCAAAACTTGAAGGTACCACAATCTGGATCCAAGAACCAAGAAAGCAAGCCCAAGTATCATAGTTGCGATTAGTAGCCTATTTCTGAAATCTTGCATTTACCTTATGTATCATCCAAAAAATTGGAATTCCCACTAAAGCATTAACTATACCTTGAATTAGTATCGACTTTGCCGTGATATCAAAACTATTATCCTTCTTTATTGTAATGATTGCCAGAATAAAAATCCATGTAAAAATCGTTGCAAAGAAAATAACAAGACCTTGAACCAGCGCTTTTCTTAAATAAACATGGTTTGAGCCGCTTCGTACCAAGAGATAAGCACTCAATCTTGATATCATAAACGTTCCCGGCAAATTTCCCGAAAGTACGTCCATCATGTATCCGTTACCAAGAGCTAAAAAGAAGCCGCCTCTAATCTCTGAAAAAATGGCCAAAAAGACTATGAGAATTAAATTTAGATCCGGGGAAAAATAACCAAGGTTACGAGAAGAAAGCAGAGTGGTTTGTATGCTAATAAAAATTACAGAGAGAAAGACAAAGAATATAATGGATAGGTACTTATTCATTTAACACAATATTATTATTAGTTTTAAGAATTATAACAACCTCTTCAAGTGAATCTAAATCAACAAATGGAGATACTTGGGCACTTATAAAACTCCCTTTAGTTTCAATATTAGAAACCGTCCCTATTATTACACCTTTTGGGAAAAAACCCTCTTTACCCGATGATATCACCTTGTCCCCTATACTTATGTCAGAGTTTTGCTCTATATACTCCATAGCACAACCACCGCCTGTCCCCTTTACTATACCCCTAACCCTGGTCCTGTGAATAAAAGCGTCAACAGCACTTACCGGATCAGTTATCAAAAGAACTTCTGAGCTTCTATCCCCAACACTAAGAACTCTCCCCACAATGCCTTCTGAGGATGCAACAGGCATCCCTTGGGATATCCCATCGCGTGTGCCCCTGTCGACAATAATAACTTCTTTGCGCAGTAGTGAAGGGCTCCCCCCAATAACATTGGCTGAAACAATAGGATAGGAAGGGCTCTCTTTAAAATCCAGAAGTTTTTTCAGTCTGTAGTTCTGAATTCTCGCTTCAGCTAACTCAAACTTATCCTGACGGAGGCTCAAAACCTCCTTATTAAGCCTGATATTTTCCTGTCTAACATCGACCAGATCCATATAATCTTGCCAGGTATTTAAAATTTTATCTGAAACGATGTATACAAGTTTTTGTGGATAATAGGTTATGGTAAGCACAATTGAGGAAATAAAGTTCTGACTTCTTTTTTCTCTAATATTGAGTGAAAAAAGCTGTATTGATACAAAAAAGAGAACTATGGTTATTAAAACTGCTCGGTTCTTTAAGAATTTCATTGATGCATATTAAACCGCTTTTGACATACTTAAAGGAATATGCGCTGTTATGAATATTACATGCTTACTTCTCTTAGCAGGTCTAGCTCATCAAGAGCTTTTCCAGACCCTAAAACAACGCAAGTTAGAGGATCATCAGCCCTTGTCACAGGAAGACCCGTCTCTTCTATTATTAACTCATCCAGATTCCCTAATAACGCTCCCCCTCCTGTAAGCACTATACCATTGTCCACAATATCAGCAGCTAGCTCAGGCGGCGTCCTCTCCAAGGTCTGTTTGATAGCCTCGATAATTAAACTAACGGGTTCTGTAAGCGCTTCTCTAACCTCTTCTGCTGTTATTTCAATAGTTCTAGGTATCCCCGCTCTTAAATCACGGCCCTTCACATTCATTGACCCAATATCCCCATTGCCTATTGCTTGCCCGAGTTTCTTTTTAACATCTTCCGCAGTTCTTTCACCAATCAGCATATTATAATTTCTCTTTATATACTGAAGGATCGATTCATCCATTTTATCGCCGCCAACTTTAATAGACTTACTGACAACGATGCC
>DAOVUC010000086.1 GCA_030632765.1 Candidatus Dadabacteria bacterium | reverse complement strand
TAGATATCCAAAGCGCAAAACTCCACGTTCCCTCGAAATGACAGGTTTTAAGCGATAGGAAACCCTATCGCTTAAGTTTTGGTAAACAGTTTTAAGTTAATCGCTACTTTAAGTCGCTGGTTTAGGCTATCTCTGCTTCAACGTTTTTAGAGGCTTTGAACTTTAGTACATTCTTAGCCGCTATTTGAATCGTTTCACCTGTTGAAGGGTTTCTACCCGAGCGTGCTGCTCTATATGCCACTTTAAAAGTGCCAAGACCGGTTATTGGAACATGGCCGTCTTTTTTTAAACCGCCAATAATTGCACTTACTATAGCGTCATAAGCCTTGTCCGCATCACTCTTGCTGATTCCAGCGTTCTCAGCTATCTGAGATATCAATTCACTCTTGGTCATAGTTAATCCTCCTTTTTGTCATATATTACTACATAATATAGGCATTTGGCAATTCTTTTTATTATCTTTTATTTATTTAGGTGTTTTGGACTACTGTCCGGCCCGGCAGCGGTATTCACAAATGGGGAGTCTTCTCTCTGTATTTAGGGTGAAGTTTTCCTTCTGCTCATAGAGCACAGTGAGCGCTTGCTCTCTCCATTTTTGTGCGTCGGGGCAGGGAATATTTTCTATAACGCCAGGGTCTGGCACGAGGGTTTTATAGTATGTGAGCACGCCGTCTTCTATAATGGGGTCAGAGTATTCCGTAAGCAAGATCAACTTTTTTTGAGTCAGATCATAGATGGAAAGGATCCTCTGATCAGGCCCAGTGCCCTGGTCAATAAATAGATAGTTCTTATAAACTCCAGAGAAGAAATTGCTCCCCTCTGTCTCACCCGTGCCGATTATGTGAGAGGCTATCTTTTTATCTATATCGCAAGGGTCGCCGCCGGAGATGTCAGGTGAGTAAAGAAATATATTCATACCTCGCAGCTCGGGCGAAGGCTCAACTTTAATTTCATATTCCTTATATATATAGGCTGTGCCGTTTTGGCATTTTTTTATTTTAGGACTTTCCGTCCCTGAAATGAGCCCGGCTTTTTCCGCATTGGTAACTTTGTCATTACCCCAAGTGCATCCGAAGAATAAAATCATGGACAGCAATAAGATTGACGGCCCGCGCATGTTTAAAGAATACAGGATTCACCGCGCATGACGCAAGAGGATTCTAAATACATATTATTAGAGGAGCTGGGGTTCTTAACTAGAATTTTATTGCCTGAAGAAGTCTAATTTCTATGAGTTTCTCGTCATGGAGAAAAACTTTTCTAAATCTACTCAGCAAAAGAATGTTATATTCAAGATACAATATTGAGTTGTAATCTCTGCTATCAGGAGGTTAAATGTCTGAGCGCAAACTTGTAATATTCTCTATCTCCATTGTTTGTTATCTATTCACGCCCTCCATTCTCTGCGCGGAGGGGATGGTGGCAATCAAGCCGGGGAAATACAAACTAACCAAGACTACAAAGACCAATTTTGATACAGTAGCCGCAACCAGTATTACAGAAGAATGCATTACCGACCCTGATATTGACCCGGAGTCCATTCTTCCCAGCAAAGAAAACTGCAAGATCAAAAATATGAAGTCGACAGAGAATAAAGCCAGTTTTGGCTTTATATGCGATAAGCCGGGAGAATAATCAGCTCTAAAGGGCCATGCGGATTACAGCGCGGCGGGCAATACCATATCATATCAATTCATACTTGAGGGATCATTTAAGGGCAGGGAGCTTGTTGTCGAGTCAAGCGGCACAGGCGAGCGGGTAGGGGATTGTGTTACTGAGCTCCAGTTTAACAAATAATTCATCTTTTTGCCCGGGATATTCCAAGATTCTATTATTCCTTCTAACCAATAGTGTGATATGGCACAGCAATTATAGCATTTATGATTATTTTTAGAATTAAAAATCAAGTATAATATTCTAATTTGTCTTGTCAAAAGAGTGGGTTAAGAGTGAAACTGTAGATGCGGGTGTATGTGTGGGTTGACACAGTGATAGCAGTTGTTGTAATATCGTTGTAGTGGATTGCATCCGCTTGGGTATTTTGTATTCGGATTTATCTGGGTTAGCAAATGATTATTATACGTAAAATTTGAAATACCTGGTGGATGTTTTTTTGAGGTATATGAGCAAAGTTTTGAGGTGGATGAGGAAAGTAAGGTGTGTGGGGAAAATAAAGAAGAATTTTGAAACCACATTAAAGGAGGATTTACAAAATGGTATGGAGAAGAGCATTTAGTGGAATTTTGTCTCTAGCAGTAATGGTTGTTCTAATAGGATTTGCGGTGGATTCAGGGTTTGCAAAGGGTGAGCAAGAAAGCCCGCTTGACCTAGCTTGTACGGCTAGCGAAATTCCTTGTTCCCTCAGGTGCGGTCCGACAGTATTAAGATCCTATACTGCGAATGGCGTTAATTATGCGGATATGGGACAAAGAGCAGAGATTAATCTTCTCGCCGGTCAATCATTATTATATAGCGCTAGTTGTCAGCCTGGTTTTGTTGCTGTTGGCGGGGGTTACAAGATAATTGAAGATGGAACTACAATTGATCTATCTGAGATTGTGATAAGCGGCAATATGGCTGAAAATAATCCCTTTTCAAATTGGAATGGATGGAAGGTTTGGGTATACCGCGAAAATAGCGGCGCACCCGATAATTGCCTTAGCCTGGAAGTTCACACAACCTGTGTACAGGCTCACTAAAACTAAACAAATAAGATTGTTTTCGCTTTAATCTAATTTTAAACCGAGGCAGGTTGTCTCCTTGTTCCTGCCTCGGTTTATTTATTTTTATGACTAAGTTTGTAAATAAAATATGCCTTGAATCGACTTACGACTTTACTTATACTTAGTCCCCGTAATAAGTATCCCAAAACTTCACAATATAATGGAGGTTGTAAACAACATGTATAGGCTTACGCTTATTGTTTCGTTAATTGTTCTTATTTCTTTTTCAGGCTCTTGGGCTGCGGATGATTCCATCACTGTGGTGCCGGGAAATTATAAGATAAAAACAACGACGCGTTCTAATATGAATCCTAATCCACAGATCGATATTGAAGATCAGTGTGTAGCGGACACTTCGTTTAACCCAAAGATGGCTCTTCCCGGCGAAAATTGCTCAGCGAGTAATGTAAAGAAAAGCGGTAATAAACTTAGTTTCGATTTTAAATGCACAGGTGATCAGAAGACGTCCGCTATGACAGGAAAGGCTGATGCGAGCGCTACCTCTAAAACTCTAAGCCTTCATTATAAAATGGTAGGTGTTATTCAAGGACAAGAGTTTTCAGTAGATTCTACATCTGAAGGCAACCGTACAGGCGATTGCAAGTAGCAATAGTATTTACTATTATTTAGCTTCGTATACGCCTAGTACAAATCTCGTGCTAGGCATTTACGATTAGGTTCACTCCGATTATAATTAATAGGAACAGGACTGCTAGCTTAAACTTCTCCTCAGATATCTTGTGCCGTAATTTGCCACCAAGA
This sequence comes from Candidatus Dadabacteria bacterium, assembly GCA_030632765.1. Taxonomy (GTDB): domain Bacteria; phylum Desulfobacterota_D; class UBA1144; order Nemesobacterales; family UBA2774; genus CR02bin9. The sequence continues at coordinate 3,675 of DAOVUC010000086.1, read as the reverse complement.
TAAATCCCCACAGCGACAGGTATTGCGCCTACTATTGAGTATTTTAGTGTCTCCAAACTTATTAGGTTGAATTTGCCAAAGATAATGAGAAGTACAGTGATAGAAAGTGTGAAGCCTACATTTATAGCGTTTATCATGCCGTCTCTGTCAAGCTTGAGGGAGAGGAGATACGGCAGCATTGGTATGATCTGAGTTCCTGTGAGACCATTTAAAAAACCGTTAGTAAGTCCTATAGGCGCCGAAAGTATTCTCTCGTTTTTCTCCGGGATTGAGAGCTCAATTTTTAGAAGAAGCAGTAGTGAGTAAGCGATGGAGACAACACCAAGAATAATCTTTGCCGCATAGTTGCCGGCCATGTTGAGAATTAAGACCCCAGCGTATATCCCAGGGAATGCAGATATGTAGAGCAGCCAGAATCTGCGCAAACTTTGCCTTAGCCTGCCAGTCTGATAAATCACCATCACGTTGCTAAGTAGAGAGGGCAGCACTACGAGCGGTATGGCTTGCTCAAGCTTAATAAATATCGCAATCACTGGTAGACAAAGGGTAACAAACCCAAGCCCGGTAAGACCTTTTATAAAAGCCGCGGCAAAAAAAGTCGTATATACAATTATCAGTATATGGGTGTCCATTTTGGTTTAGTACCAAGCTGTATACGGAACTTTTATCTCTATACATTTAAAAGTAAGAACACTATTCCGGGAAGTTGACGATCCTGACATCCAGAGGCAAATCGTCTTTGTGTATGCCCGGGGAATTAACGGGAAAAATCTCAAGCGGTGTGCCGTTGATTTCAGCCTCATCAAAGGCTTCGATTGATTCCGCTCTTCCAATAAGATCGTACTCATAAATCATATATGGAATCCCGTTTGAACCAAATGTCGAAGGCCCTGACATCATATGGGAATGGAGATGAGGGGCAGAGGTGTTACCGGTATTTCCCACAAGCCCGATCACCTGACCGCGAGTTACAAAATCTCCTGCTTCAACAGCGACGCTACCTTTTATCATATGGGCGTAGAAGGCGAAGTTTCCACCTCCCAAGTCTATAACCACGAAGTTGCCGTCTGCCTCTTCAAGAGGTATCAACGGAGGCAGTTCTCCGGGAATCTGGTCATCATATTTGTCGACCGCTATAACAACCCTTCCTTCTCCTACAGCCAGAATTTCCTCTCCGTAACAAAAGTAGCTTGTAACATCAAGAGGGTCGCCCACGTATACACGGTTCTCATCGTCCAGTTGTTCCCAGTCTATTGCAAACCTCTGGGATATTGCCAACTTGCCGTTTATAGGCATAACCGCACGAACATGTCTTTCAGAGGTGCAGCATCCGTCGGCCGCAATCCATTTTGTGCCTTTAAGGGGCGGGCCCATAACCACGGCGTTAGGAGTAGGTACATCGCTCTTGCCCTCTATCTGAACCAATTCGGCGGTGTCCGCGGGTAGGCTCAAGAAAATAAGGAATCCCTCAGGGATGCCGCCAGGAACTGTCATTTTAAGTCTATGAGTAATTTTTTCAGGAATCTCATTTAAATTATCAACTGAGAAAGTTATGAAAAATACAGAGGTTTCCCCTCTTGCCATTGTATCGCTTGGAATTCTGCCCGGTATTATCTGATTATTTGGTGTTATTGTATCGCCTGAGAATGCTGCAAATACTTGATCGTGGTTTTCGGCATTTAAAACTTCAAGAGATTTAATTAGCCATGTGAAAGAATTAGCGTTTGTGAGCTGCAGCTCGTAGACCAGGTGATATTTACCGTCAGATCCGAGCACCGGATGCGGTTGTGTGACAAATGAAACAATTATGGGAGTGAATTCGTTTTGAATACCCCCAACCATACCGCCGCCGCTTCCATTTGATTTGTTGCATCCGCCGATATGGAAAATAGCTCCAGTGATTAATGCGCAAAATATAACTATCCCAACAATATTCAGTCTCATATGAAACCCCCATCCACATAAAGTAATTAAAATATTATAACCTGATTTTGTAGCCCGATACTATTTCCGCTTTCAGAGGCTCTTACTATACTCGTTGCCCTCTAGATATATAGAGTCAGAATTTTTAGACATATCGACCACTGCTCTGTATCATTATTTATTACATATGGATTCAACAGTCTTAGACCGTTTTAAGAATATACATCTCATCATAAATCCCGTATCCGGACAGGGCGTCGTGCCCGTTGAGGAAATCCGTTCTAAATTTGAAGTGCTCGGAGAGAGGTTGACCGTGCATGAGACACTTCCTAATCTGAGTGCACGGACAATAGCCGAGGAAGCTGTGTCAGGAGGCGCCGATTTAGTAGTGGCATTCGGAGGGGACGGCACAATGCTTCAAGTCGCCGAAGGGCTCATCGACACGGGAGTCCCTCTTGCGGTAATACCCGGTGGGACTGCAAATGTGTTTGCGAATGAGCTTGAGATTCCTAATGACAAGATGGAAGCAATCTCTTTTCTGTTAAACAAAGAAGCCAATATACGCAAGATCGATGTCGGGTGCGTCGGAGAGAAGCATTTTCTCCTCAGGCTAGGAATTGGGTTCGAGGCGGCGATGACTGTCATGACGGACAGGGAAGAAAAAGATAAGTACGGCTTCTGGGCATATTTATGGACTGCTCTCAGGGTGGGAAGTAGAATGAAGCAGGCCCATTATCATATGGTAATTGACGGCAAGAGAAAGATGGTTAAGGGGGTTACGTGCGTAATCTGTAATTCGGGGAACCTTGGGCTACCCCGGGTTAAACTCCTTCCGAATATAGATGTATCGGACGGCAAACTTGATGTGATTGTAGTTAGAGAGGCGAGCTTATGGTCAGCGGGGTCACTCATATACCATGCTGTTAAGGGCGTGTTTTCAAAGGTCAAACCCCATGGGGACAGACCGTGTTATTCTATGTTCAGCCGACAGGCAAAAGAGGTAATTGTTTTCTCCGCTTCGCACCAGGTAGCCGCAAGAGACGGGGAAGATGTAGGAGCAGACTTTCCTCTTAAAATTACGCTTAAACACAATGCACTATTAGTACTTGCGCCTGAAATAAAAGGGTTTTTTGAATAACAATGACAAATCTTACTGAGCTAAAACGCTTGATTGATCACTTTCGCCACCAGGGGCTCCGCCGAGGAAGTGTTGCCGGTTACGACAAGATTTGCCGCTGGCTTACTGGAGGCCCGGTAAAACGGTACAGCATTATTGACGAGTATATATGGATCGGTGGTCAGCCAAGAGGGGCAGGATTTTCTAAACTTGTGAGCTACGGGATTACGGGCGTAATAAACATGCGGAGCGAATACCACTACACTTTGCACAAGGACCTCATAAAAATTCACCTGCTACTCTTACCCACAGATGATAACGAGGCTCCTACTATTGAGCATCTTCACCAAGGGGTCCAATTTATTAAAGAGCAGGTTAGCAGCGGAGGAAAGGTTTATATCCATTGTTGGGAGGGGCTTGGCAGAAGCGCTACAATGGCAGCCGCTTATTTTATAAGCCAGGGGAATTCTATTGACCAGTCTTGGGCTTATATTAAACGAAGACGCTCATTTGTCCGCCCTACACCTACTCAGATTGAAAGGCTGCAAGAGTTCTCAATCCATATCACAAATGGTGATTAGCCTGTGAGTTCCGCTACAAAAGATACTTCCAATAGGTTAAAAGAGCTTGCTTTG
>DAOVUC010000231.1 GCA_030632765.1 Candidatus Dadabacteria bacterium | reverse complement strand
CTGAATGAGAAATACACCCAATTTCCCGGCTCATCAGGATAACGCTTTTTACTTTTGTAAGCGGCCTCCAAGCCTATGAAGTCACCTTCAAAAAAACCATTACCACTAGCTGCTTTAGTTGCGCCGACACTGACAAGTTCCTTAATCAATAATGTTCCGTCTGGGAATTCACCTGTATTTGAGAAGTGCTCAAAACTGGAGGTATCCATATACACATTGTGGAACTCCGGAAAGGGCGCTTCGGGCGGATTAAGCGAGTTCGGAGTAACTGGAGTTCCTACATAAATCCATTTTCTCCACGCGAAATCCTTGGGTTGAATCAGATTCCCATCCTTGTCGAATTTCGCATGCTCTTTCGATTCGGCTTGAGGACTGGAAAATCCCATCATCACGATGAAAAACATCATAACTATATAAGTAAGTAATCTTAACGACACAGACGTTGAAATTATTTTAATCACGTGACACCCCTATAAATAGTTTTTTTGGAAAATCTTATTTACTAAAGTGGCAAAAATTAAAATAAATATATTATGTATACTGCCAAAGTAAGTGACCCATTAGTTAGCAATCCGTTATATTAGGTCTGCTAACTAATCTGACCATAACACATAGACAATAACTTATCAACACGTTTTATAGGTTCACTACATATGAGACAAATAGGAGGGGTTTTGATATTTATCAATAATTCCGTTATCCCCTAAGAACTGGAATTTTGGAATTAAATCTGATTATCGGTCTATCTCGCCTAGTACAATATCGAGACTCCCGATTGAGGCTATTACATCCGCTACAAGACTTCCTTCGACCATCTGGGAAAGAGCCTGCATGTTAACAAAAGAAGGTCCTCTGACTCGCATTCTATACGGTTTGCCTGAGCCGTCACTTATTAAGTAATAAGAGAGCTCTCCTTTGGGATTTTCCACTGCGTGCTGCACTTCTCCGGCGGGGGGTTTAAACCCTTCATATACGATCACGAAATGCCTGATTAACGATTCCATTCTAGTATAAGTAAGTTCTTTCTCTGGGAGAACAATGTCGGGGAGATCGGCAATATAAGGTCCGTCAGGGAGATTGTCTATAGCTTGCTGTATGATTTTTAGGCTTTGGTGCATTTCTTCGACCCTGCATAGGTAGCGTGAATAAGCATCGCCTTCATTCGCAACAGGGACTTCGAAATCATAATTCTCGTATCCTAAATAAGGTGTGGCTTTTCTTACGTCGTAAGGTACTCCGCTCGCTCTGAGTGAAGGGCCGGTGAGCCCTAAATCAACAGCATCCTCAGCGCTTATTACGGCAACTCCCTTTGTCCTTTCTATCCAAATGCGGTTTCTGGTAAGGAGGTTCTCAACCTCAGTTAGGGTTGTAGGGAATATTTTCAGAAAATTTCTTACCATTTCTTCAAAGCTCTCAGGGAGATCAAGCGGTAGCCCGCCTACTCTTGGATAAGAGGTTGTTAGCCTTGCTCCGCAAACAGTCTCTAATATGTCGTATATCCTTTCCCTTTCTTTAAAGCAGTAAAGGAAGGCACTCATTGCTCCAAGGTCAAGCGCATTAGTTCCGATTCCAACTAAGTGTGACTCAATTCTTCCAAGCTCAAAAAGTATAACTTCAGTTGTTTTAGCCCTCTCGGGTATTTCATCTTCAATTCCAAGGAGTTTTTCAACAGCCAGTATGTAGCCGATGTTGTTACAGATCGAAGCGATATAATCCATCCTGTCTGTATAGGGGAGGCACTGCTGGTATGTGATGTGCTCACATAGTTTCTCGATTCCCCTGTGAAGATAGCCAATATACGGTACCGCTTTTACAACCATTTCCCCATCTAAGTGAAGAACGATTCTCAAAACTCCGTGAGTGGCGGGATGCTGAGGGCCCATATTGAGCATCATGGTCTCAGTACGCGTACCGTCTTCATTGATTATAACTTGTTCTTCGCTTATAAATTCAACTCTTTCCATCAGTCCGCTCCTTCTTCAAGAGCTTTTTCAAATGACCGCTTTGAAGCTTCACGGTTTCTGACATCAAAATCCTTTCTAAGTGGGAAGGGCTCGTAATCCTCCGGCATAAGTATTCTTCTAAGGTCCGGGTGCCCGATAAATTCAATTCCAAACATATCGTATACTTCTCTCTCTAGCCAATCAGCACCGCTCCATACCGGTGTTACAGAGTCAATCTCAATATCCTCTTCAGACAGTTCCGCTTTAAGCCTAATTCTGACATTTTCTTCACATTCTGGTCCGAATCTATGTATATGATAGACGACTTCGTAGCGTGGTGATTTTACTTCAAGATAGTCAACGGCGGTTAAATCAGCCAAGAAAGTGAAATCCAGCCCATCTTTCAAGTAAGCACAAATTTTGAAAATTCGCTCTTTACTTACAAGAAGAGTTGTTTCCCCTCTATACTCTTTGATATCTATAATGTCTTGGGGGAACTCATTTTTCAGGGAGTCAATCACAGGCTCTAAATCAACACTCATACTAGAGGCGCCCCTTGCATCTCTATCTTTTTCTGTATTTTGATTACAGCATCTATAAGTGCTTCAGGTCTCGGAGGGCATCCTCCAACGTAAACATCAACGGGGAGAAATTCATCTATTCCCTGCACAACCGCGTAACTGTCAAAAGGTCCTCCGCCACATGTGCATGAGCCCATGGCGATCACCCATTTAGGCTCCGGCATTTGATCATAGATTCTTCTGCAAACGGACGCCATTTTATATGTAATTGTTCCCGATACTATCATCAGGTCCGCTTGTCTTGGGGAAAATCTGGCAACCTCTGCGCCGAAGCGGGCAAGGTCAAATCTTGAAGCAAAAACTCCCATCATCTCTATAGCGCAACACGCTGTTCCAAAGGGCATTGGCCAAAGGCTGTTTTTTCTTCCCCAGTTGGCAAGGGTTTCAATTGTGGTTGTTAAAAAACCTTCACCACCAAGTAATGGATCTGAATTTACTCCCAATCTAACGCTCCTTTTTTAACTACGTAAAAGTATCCTGCCATAATGACTATAAGAAAAACGATTATTTCAACGAAAGCGAGCATGCCCAAATCCTTAAATACAACTGCCCAGGCAAAAAGAAATACGGCTTCAACGTCAAAGAGTATAAATAGCGCTCCCACTAGATAGTATTTAATTGAAAATCTTCCTCTGGTATCCCCAGTAGGTATCATTCCCGATTCGTATGGTGACAGCTTGCCTTTGGCTTCTCTTTTGGGGCCCAATTGAGAGGAAAGCCCAAGCATTATAGATGCAAGGCCAATCGCAAAAATGAGGATTAACAGAATTGGTATATAGTCGTTAAGCACAGCATTATGTTATGTGGAATGTAAAAATTGTCAAGAATGAAAATTGCTCTTTTTCGTTTAATTTAAGAGTATTTGCGGCGTATTTCAAAGAGAGTTCTTCTTTATTAAATTATGCTCTCTTTATAAGTGCAGATTTGGGTTAAATATATGTTAGACTTAATGAAAAATTACGTGGAGGAGTGGTCATGTTTAAGATTTTGGCAGCATTGGTTCTAACCTTGAGTTTTTCATTTAATTCTTTTGCTGATGTAGTTTTTGAATTGGATCAGAAACAGATCAGTCCTGAGGCGAGTCATAAAACAAAGGGGATGGTGAAGGGT
>DAOVUC010000166.1 GCA_030632765.1 Candidatus Dadabacteria bacterium | reverse complement strand
TTCGCATCCTTTCAGCAATGCCGAATTTGATATTGTGTTTGGAGAAGGAATTTCTCAAACTGGTGAAATGATAGATATAGGGGCTAAAGCCGATATCGTGGAAAAGAGCGGGACCTGGTATTCTTACGCAGGAGAGAGGCTTGGGCAGGGCAGGGAAAACTCAAGAGCCTTTTTAAAAGATAACCCTGAAATAAAGGACAAATTAAAACAAGAGATTTTAACACACAGCGGGCTGATAAAAGAAACACGAGCTGAAGAGAAGGAGCCTGCAAAAGAAGACAGTTAAGGCTTCAGGATTGGATTAAAAGAATTTGGTCCGGGGGGCGGGTATCTTGGAAGTCAATTACAAATTATTAAGGCTTTATGTCCGGTAGTAGGGTTGGCAAATCTCAAGAGATTGTTAAACTAATATTCATATTCAAACTCAATACTGTTGATGATTTAATTCTATGATTCATGTTTTGGAATCAGTGTAAATGTTTGTGTTTGAATATTGCGTAATATGTTAAGGCTCGAGTTTAGGATTGACGATATTGGACCGATTACTGCTAGGAAAAAATAATGAAAATATTGGCAATTGAGACATCTACTTATTCGGGAAGCATTGCGGTTTTAGGTGATGAGGGCATTGTTGGCGAGTACTACTTTAATGTAGGTCCTTCGCATACCGAAAAGCTTGTCCCCTCAATCGACTGGCTTCTGGGTGAGCTCAGCATGGATAAGGCTGATTTGACTGGAGTTGTGGTTTCTTTGGGACCGGGGTCATTCACTGCTTTAAGAGTCGGGATTTCAACAGCAAAGGGAATCTGCTTCTCCTTGAGTATTCCGCTTATCGGGGTTTCTTCTCTTAAAACACTGGCTATGAATTTGCCTTTTGCCCCTTATAATATTTGTCCTGTAATAGATGCAAGGAAAGGTGAAGTATTTACTGCTCTTTTCAGCGCAAATAACGGGAAAATGGAAAGAATACTCGAAGATATGGTTATTTCTCCCGAAGGATTGGCAGAAAATATTAAAGAAAAAACAATTTTTATAGGTGATGGAGCTTTACTTTACAAGGATTTTCTGGAAGATAATTTGAGGGGTGATATACTATTTAGCCCACTCAATATGAATTTCCCGAGAGCGTCATGTGCGGTGCTTTCGGTAATTGATAAATTGAAAGAGGGTCTGGATAATAAATCAGAGTGGGATGAATTAATGAATCTCGCTCCCCATTATTTAAGGAAGTCTGAAGCTGAAATATCTAAAGAAGGGAGATAATATGACCGATACAGATATGATTGAGAAGCTGCTCAAAGGTGATGAAGAATTTAAGCAGATGTATTTTGAGCACAGAGAACTTGATGAAGTGGTGAAAAGTCTGGAGGAAAAGGAGACTCTGACTCTGGATGATGAAGTAGAGGTTAAAAGGCTTAAAAAAATAAAACTTTCGCTCAAAGACCGGATGGAAGCTCGAATAAACGAATTGAAGAGCCAATAACTATCGTATTGGTCAACGCAAACGACACGGGGGTACATTTGAAATGGCAAGAATGATTGGCGCCGAAATGTTTTTTGAAACTCTTATTGATGAAGGTATAGATGTAATATTCGGAATTCCGGGTGGTTACGTGCTAAAGGTTTATGATGTAATGCCTAAATTTACTGATCGAATTAAACACGTTCTTACAAGACATGAGCAGGGTGCAACGCACATGGCTGACGGCTATGCGAGGGCCTCGGGGAAGCCGGGTGTTGTTCTATGCACATCAGGTCCTGCGGCTACCAATACAGTCACCGGAATTGCAACGGCCCAGATGGATTCCTCCCCTATAGTTGTATTCACTGGACAGGTACCTCTGCCATATCTTGGAAGTGACGCTTTTCAGGAAGCTGATCACATAGGCATTACGCGTCCGTGTACAAAACATAATTATCTTGTGAGGAAAGCGATTGATCTTCCTAAGACAATGAAAGAAGCCTTTTATATTGCAAGTTCCGGAAGGCCGAGCCCTGTTCTTGTTGATATGCCTAAAGACGTTATTCTAGGCGAAGATGAGCTCATAATCCCTGATGAAATTAGTTTAAGAGGTTATAACCCTCCAACTAAAGGGGATCCAAAACAGATTAAAAAAGCAGTTGATATGATCTTGAAATCTAAACGCCCCATAATATTTGGAGGGGGTGGAATAATACATGCTAATGCTACTGCAGAGCTTATAGAATTCGCTCATAGGTTGGAAATACCTGTTACTTCTACGCTGATGGGTTTAGGGGCTTACCCGCAGGACGACCCTCTATACGTTCACATGCTCGGAATGCACGGATCATATGCCGCCAATATGGCGGTACATTCAAGTGATCTGGTTATCTCAATTGGTGCCAGGTTTGACGATAGGGCCACCGGAGGCAATTTCGAGGAGTTTTCCCCAAATGCCGAGATTATACATATAGACATAGACCCCTCTACTATCGATAAAAATATTGTAGTTCACTGTCCTATCATAGGACATGCTAAAGAGGTTTTAAAACAACTTCTTGAGGCGCTACCTTCAAAAATAGATTTTGATAGAAGTAAGTGGCGCAGACAAATCAATGAATGGGACAAAAAGCACCCGATGAGTTACAACCAAACCGAGGATAAAATATTAACGAGTTTTGCTATAGATACATTAAGTAAGATCACAGATGACGACGCTATTATTGTATCAGATGTTGGTCAGCATCAAATGTGGGTAGCGCAGTTTTACAAATTTAATTATCCGAGAACTCATATTACCTCAGGAGGACTGGGGACAATGGGATTTGGGTTTCCTGCAGGCATGGGAGCCAAATTTGCATGTCCGGATAAACAGGTGGTCTGTGTATGCGGCGACGGCAGCTTCCAGATGAATATGCAGGAGCTTGCCACAGCAGTTGAGCACAAAATGGATCTTAAGATCATGCTTTTAAATAACGGTCATCATGGGATGGTAAGACAGTGGCAAACAATGTTTTTTGAGGGTAATTATTCGGCCTCTCGTTTTGGGGTACTTCCCGATTTTGTTATGCTTGCACAATCCTTTGGAGCTACGGGGCTTAGGGTTGATAGACCGGATCAATTAGAGGCAACCCTTAAAGAAGGTCTCTCTACTGAAGGGGTTGTACTAATGGAGATCATGGTTGACTGTGAAGAGCTTGTTTACCCAATGATTGCCCCAGGTGGAGCAATGAGCGATATGATATTAGGTGTCTCTGATGTGGCTTAATTTGGAGTATTAAGTATAATATGAAGCTTTTTAAAGTGTTTGGGATCTCAGTTTCAATTCCCAATAATATCAAATATTGTTATTTAATCGATCAATTCCGGAGGTTTATAATAAGTGAGGCATACAATTTCTCTATTTGTAGACAATGAGTCAGGAGTTCTTTCCAGGGTTGCGGGCTTATTTAGCGCAAGGGGTTTTAACATCGAAAGTCTTAATGTGGCAGAGACTCTAGATCCGGATACTTCTCGTATTACTCTCGTAACTACTGGGGACGATTTTATAATTGAGCAGGTCATTAAGAGATTCAACAACATGGTTAATGTTATATGGGTTGATGATCTAACCGAAGAAACCAGAGTTGAGAGAGAGATGATACTTCTTAGGGTTGAGGCCAAGGAAAAGACTAGAGCTGAGATTTTGAGAATGGCTGACATTTTCAGAGCCAAGGTTGTTGATGTGGGGCTAGAAACTTATACGCTTGAACTCACAGGGGATAAAGAAAAAGTTAACGCATTTATGGAACTTCTAGAGCCTATGGGTATTAAAGAAATAGCGCGCACTGGCACTGTGGCAATGAAAAGAGATACCAAAAATTCTAATACTGGAGATTCGCAATGAAGGTTTACTACGATAAGGATATCAATCAGAAAAAACTTAAAAAAAGAAAAGTTGCAATAGTAGGTTACGGCAGCCAGGGACACGCTCATGCGCAGAACTTAAGAGACAGCGGAATGAATGTTGCAGTAGGTCTTAGAAAAGGAAGCGGCAGCTGGGATAAGGCAAAAGGGGCGGGCTTTAATGTTATGACAGTGGATAAGGCAACCAAATGGGCCGATATCGTTATGATCCTTGCGCCTGATACAAGCCAAGCTGATATTTATGACAGTGGTATTGCAGATAATCTAAGTCCTGGAGATGCAATTGCCTTTAGTCACGGTCTTAATATTCATTACGGTCAAATTGTACCTCCGCCAAACGTAGATGTATTTATGGTAGCTCCTAAGGCCCCAGGGCACACAGTTAGGGGCCAATTTGAAGAAGGAGCCGGTGTTCCAATGCTTGTTGCCATTCATCAGAACGCAACCGGAGAGGCAAAGGATATTGCTCTGGCATATGCAGGAGCAATAGGCGGAGGAAGAGCAGGGATAATAGAAACAACATTTAAAGACGAAACTGAAACTGATCTTTTTGGCGAGCAGGCCGTACTTTGCGGAGGGCTTACCGCATTAATCCAGGCCGGATTTGAAACATTAGTCGAAGCTGGTTATCCGCCGGAGATGGCCTATTTTGAGTGCTGCCACGAGGTTAAGCTCATAGTTGATTTAATCTACGAGGGCGGTATATCCAACATGCGTTATTCCATTAGCGATACAGCGAAATATGGTGATCTCACCAGAGGTCCAAGAGTTGTTAACGAAGAGACTAAAAAGGAAATGAAGGAAATCCTGACCTCTATTCAAAACGGTGAATTCGCAAGAGAGTGGATACTCGAAAATAAAGCCGGACGCCCTGTTTACAATGCTCTTCTCAAGAAAGGAGAAGAACATCCAATAGAGGAAATTGGCGGGCAGCTCCGTCAGATGATGAGCTCTCTCTTTAAGACTAAACTTGTCGATAAAACAAAGAACTAATGAGGATAAGGCGGGCGCCAGTAGCGTCTGAAGGATTTGTTTACATAGGCATTTTCGCAAT
>DAOVUC010000078.1 GCA_030632765.1 Candidatus Dadabacteria bacterium | reverse complement strand
TACATTCATTTTGCCTACCTTGATTTTCCCCTCATAAGATGAAGAAATCTCCTCTACAATCGGAGCGACAGCCCGGCAAGGACCGCACCATGGTGCCCAAAAATCTACTAATACAGGCACATCACTGTTTACTACTTCTGATTCAAAGGTTGAGTCGCTTAACACGATTATCGCGTCACTGGCCATATAATTCTCCTTAAAAATAATTTGAATGATATTATAGCTGAAATGTCGTGTATGTCACATTGCTTAACCCGCTCTTAATTATTGGAACTTGATGCGGCGACAGAGTTCTTACTCTTTAATGACTACACCTTCATTTTCAAGCAGTGTCCCCTTTGCGCGCTCAAGTTCAGCAAGTGCAATATTGTAATTCGCTATTGCTGTAATTTCTCGCACTCCTGCGTCTATTAAGTCCCTCTGGGCCTCTAAAACCTGTCGAGTGGTACCTATTCCAACGTTTAGACGTTCCTGCTCATTAATTACCACTTCCTTTGCAAGCTCCACAGATACGCGCGCCGCATCAATTGCCCTAAGACTGTTCTTAATCTCTCTAATTGCGCTCCTCACATCAAGCGCTACATCGTCCTGGGTTTTTTTAAGAGTTATAACGCTCCTATCAAGCTCGGCTCTGGCTTTAACATATTCTCCCCTCGCAGTTCTGTTGAATAAAGGAAAGCTAAATACGCCAAGTATCTGCCAAGTAGTAAAATCCGCCCCGAAAATTTGGCTAAAAGCTTCACCAGAACCTAAGAACCGAGGCGGTATGGGCTCTGATATACCGCCGAAACTACGCCTGTCAGGGTTCTCATCACCACCTAACCCTTGTAACTGTACACTTCCTTCTACAGCTAGTCTCGGTAGCCTTTGATTTGAGTAATGGTCTTTTAAAGTTACCCTATTTTCTATGTTAAGCTTTGCCTGTTCAATCTCCGGTCTCTCCCGGTATGCCTCATCGAGTGACTCCTCATAATTAAAGTTAAATACTTCGGTAGTAGGCTCATCAGTTGCTTTAATCCTCTCAGAGAGATCAATGGCAAGCACATTTTTCAGATCATCTTCAGTAGCCTGAAGAGTATTCTCAGCCCTAATTACATCAACCTCCCTTGCAGCCACTTCAGATTTTGCCTGAGTTACTGAGACAGGCGGCAGTACTCCTACCTCCACCTGAATCTCGTTTCTTCTCTGAAGATCCTGAGCAAGTTCAAGCGCCTTCAACTCGAGTTCAAGATTTTGTTTAGCCGCAACTAAAAGCCAATATCTACTTTCAACTTCAAGAATCACATTCGTAACTACATTCTCAAATTCTTTAAATGAGATTTGATTTGATCTTCTCGCGGTGATAACAAAAGCATTATTTACATTTACCCCAAAGTTCCGTAGTAACTCCTGCCCAATAGAAAAGCTCAGATTGTTAAACCAATTAGGACTTAGATCATCAAGCGGAGAATCGGTTTCGGTCCTGGTCGAAGAAAAATTCAATACATCATAAAACGTCCCAGTTGATAACTTGCCTTCAAGGTTTCCAGAAACATTAAAATCTTGCTGGTTTACTGTCCCACTAGGTATAAAGGTGTTCGCTGTCGGAGTCTCTCCATCATTATAAAAAGAACTTATATTTAATATAGGATCAAAAGCGCCTTCCTGAGTTGTAATCTCTCCCTCGGATACTACGACATTCTCCTTTTCAATCTGTATATCCCTGTTATTTTCCAGGGCTATTCTTACTGCGTCCTGAACAGACAAGTCCAGAGCTCCCGCAGTTGCTGTCATTGTAAAGAGAATCAACAACAGTATCTTAATCATTACGGCCTCCTGAAGAATTATAAGTTGTATCAAACGCGGGTTTCATAATCCTTGAATATATATATGATTTATTCAGACATTTCAAAAGAATCATAAAATTATGATTTGCAAATTCTAAAATCCAAACTTAAATCCTTAAGTCTATTCAATATTCTTCAAAAATAACGTATTTTCTTGACACCAAGTACCGCAACTGGTAGCTTGTAAGTAAGTAATTACTTACAGCGTACAGGGATAAATAAAAATGTCAACAGAAAAAGCCGCTGAAAAAGCAAATTTAACCCAACCTGAAAAAACAAACACTCGAGAGAAGATATTAGACACTGCAATTAAGCTATTTGCCAAAAATGGATTCAACGGCACCACTACAAAAGAAATCGCAGAGGCGGCTGAGGTAAACGAATCCCTCATATTCAGACATTTTTCCACAAAACGAGACCTTTACGGAGCTATCATAGAAAAGAAGATAGACGAGGAACCCGGTATTGAGCTCCCTTTACAAATCCATAAAGATTCAAAGGACGATTATCTTATCTTCAGCGCCATTGCAGAGCGGATGCTTGATAAATGCGGAAAGGATTCGAACTTCATACGGCTACTTCATTTTAGCGCACTTGAAGGCCATGAGCTCTCCGACATGTTTTTCAGCACATATGTCGAGTATGTAAATATGCTCCTTTGTGATTATATCGAAAGCAGAATTGCGGACAAGGCATTTAAGAATGTAAATCCGCACTGCGCATCTCAAGCTTTTATTGGAATGGTAATAAACCATATTATTGTACAAGAGCTCTTTGGTGAGAAAAAAAAGAACAAAATCAAGAACGAAGAACTTGTGGAAACTTTTGTCACAGTCTTTCTTGACGGGATAAAAACCAAATAGGGTATTGGTCATATCGTGGGATCAGCTTAATAAAATAAACGAATCAAAGGTAGATTAATTTCTATCATAATCAAGAGGAACTCTGATGAAACCTTTAAAGGTAATTATTTTCGGTTTGACAATCACGACGGCTTGTTTATGTATTCAAAATTTACAGTCATTTGCTCAAGCTCCTCCACCTGCTCCTGTAGTTGTGGACAAAGTGCAGGAAGAAACTCTTCAAAAACCCATAACTCTAGTGGGCACTGTAGAGCCCAACAAGAGGAGTATTATAGCTAGCGAAATTGAAGGTTTAGTCGAAAGCCTACCTGGGAAAGAAGGTAAATTTGTAAACAAAGGGGAGGTGATTGCTAAATTCAATACGCGTACAATTGAAATCGATTTAAATGAAGCCAAAGCCGGCAAAAGAGAGGCTCAAGCACGTTATCAGCTTGCCAAACAAAACTTAACCCGTTTTCAGGAGCTTGAGTCCAAAGGTGTAGCTTCGATTCAACAGCTGCAAGGCTCAGAATCTGAGAAATCAGCTTGGGCCGCTCGGATCTCACAATTCCAAGCACAGGTTGACGGTTTGGAGTACGACATAGAGAAGTCTAATATAACAGCCCCTTTCAGCGGCTATGTTACCGAGGAATATACTGAGGTCGGACAGTGGGTACAGAAAGGCGGTCAGGTAGTTGAGCTGATAGACATTGAAATTGCGGAAATAAATATTGATATGCCCGAGCGCTACATAAGCAAAGTAAAGACTGGATTGAATGTACATGTTAATTTAGATGCACTGCCGGATCTACAACTTGAAAGTGAGATCACTTCTCTTATTCCTCAGGCAGATAGAGAATCAAGGACATTCCCCGTCAAAATCAATATTGATAACAAAGATGGAACAATTAAAAGTGGAATGGTGGCCCGAGTGTCTTTTCCAATCGGTGAGCCGTCTACTGTAAAATTGGTTCCTAAAGATGCAATCGTGTCACAAAACAACGCCAACTTCATATACATAGTGAACGAAGGAGCGGCCCAGCCGCTGCCCGTTAGCACAGGGATGGCTTTTGAGGACAAAATTCAGGTAATCGGCCCAGTTCAAACCGGCCAATTGGTAGTGGTTAAAGGTAATGAAAGGCTTATGCCAAACCAGCCGGTAAAAATTCTGAATGAAGAAATCAATCAAAACGAAAAAGCAAATTAACGCGAGAAACTACCAGAGGATTTAAATGAAATTAGTTGAGACATCCATAAAAAAACCGGTCAGCGTAGCAGTCGGCGTCATCTTTATAATACTATTTGGTTTTATAGCCCTTTTCAAAATCCCGGTACAGCTCACGCCTGATGTAGACAAACCCACAATTACTGTAAGCACTTTCTGGCAAGGGGCTAGCCCTCAAGAAGTGGAAACAGAGATTATCAGGGAGCAGGAAGACGAGCTCAAAACCCTGGACAACCTTGTTGAAATGACGAGCGAGAGCCAGGATTCAAATGGAAGCATTACTCTTGAATTTGCTATAGGCACTGATATTGATGCTGCGGTTGTTGACGTTTCAAATAAGCTCAATCAAGTTGAAGAATACCCTGATGACGTAGATCAGCCTGTTATCAGCACAACTGATGTGCGTGGTAGCGCAATGGCCTGGTTCATATTGAAGCCCAAAGTGGGCAACGAAGTAGACATCTATCAGTACCACGACTTTGCAGAGGATTTTATTAAGCCCAGATTTGAGCGTGTATCAGGCGTTGGGTCTTCCAATGTGTTCGGAGGGTTCGAGCGTGAGATGCAGGTCATTGTCGATCCCAACTCGATTGCAGCACGCGGTATTTCGCTCTCTGAAATGGCCGATGCTATAAGGAGAGAAAACGACAACTACAGCGCAGGTGATTTCGACGAAGGAAAGAGAAGATATATTGTCAGAACTGTAGGGGAATACAAATCACCTGCGGATATAGAAAATGTAATTATCACTAGAAAAAACGGCGCCCCGGTCTATGTAGGAGACGTTGCTAGAGTTGGCCTTGGATACAAAGACGCCGACTACGCCGTACGCCAGAACGGTGAGCCTGCCATCGCTATTAACGCTGTAAAGGAAAGCGGGGCAAACACGATTCTAGTTATGGAAGGGCTTATACAAGCTGTAGAGGAACTTAACCAGGGCGAGCTTCAAAAATTGGATCTCACTCTTTTTAATGTCTATGAAGAAACAAGCTACATTATAAGCGCAATTGATCTCGTTCAGCAGAACCTCGTAGTTGGAGGTTTACTTGCAATTCTAGTGCTGCTCCTGTTCTTAAGAAGCGCAAGCAGCACGCTCATCGTAGCTACAGCAATCCCGATAAGCATCATCGGCACTTTTGTAGCAATGTCGGCTTTGGGGAGAACAATAAACGTTATCAGTCTCGCTGGTATGGCCTTTGCCGTAGGTATGGTAATAGATAACTCAATTGTGGTGCTTGAGAATATTTACAGGCATATGCAGATGGGCAAGTCCCGTATCGAAGCCGCCTATGATGGAACATCAGAAGTTTGGGGAGCAGTGCTTGCAAGCACTCTTACCACAGCAGCGGTATTCGTGCCTGTCATTTTCGTCCAAGACCAAGCCGGTCAGCTTTTCCGTGATATTGCAATTGCGATAAGCGTCTCTGTTATTCTAAGCCTTATAGTTTCAATCACGGTTATCCCTACGGTCTCTGCTAAAATTCTTAGCGTCGTTAAATGGAAGGACGGCAAAAATTTCTCAAATCTTTGGGGGTTTACTGAAAAAGCTGAGATTATTTCCCTTGGCATCTCAAATCTCGTAGACACAATACTCTCTAGCACAAGAACAAGGCTAATTGTTGTATGCGGGTTCACTATAGGCGCTTTATTCTTTAGCTGGTTAATGATGCCCAAGACAGAATACCTGCCTGAAGGGAACCGTAATCTTCTGTTTGGTATTCTGATACCGCCTCCCGGATACAATATTGGAGAATTTACCGATATTGGAATCGGGATTGAAAATGACCTCCGCCCTTATTGGGAAGCGGAAGTCGGCTCACTTGCCGCCTCTAAACTTGATGCGCCGCCAATTGACAATTTCTTCTACGTAGCCACCGGGCGTCAGGCATTTATGGGGGCTCGCGCCAAGGAGGCTGACAAGGTAAAAGAATTAATGGTGCCACTGCAGAACTCGCTAAGAAAAATTCCCGGCATGATCTCTATTGTAAGCCAATCCAGTATTTTTCAGAGGGGTATTGGAGAGGGACGCTCAATCAACATTCAAATCACAGGCCCTGAGCTCGAGAAGTTAGTAGGCATAGCACAAAAAGTATTTTTCACCACTATACAAAAAATTCCCGGCGCCCAGGTGCGACCTATTCCGAGTCTTGACCTCGGGAACCCCGAAGTACAGCTCACATTAAACAGGGAACGAGCCTCTGACGTAGGTATTTCAAACCAGGAGCTTGGATTCCTGTTAAACGCTCTTGTAGACGGCGCAACTGTAAGTGAATTTCAAATTAATGGAGAGGAGATTGACTTAACTCTTAGGGGTGAGGATCAATACGCGAGCAGAACCCATGAGATTGAAGATCTTATGATTAATACCCAAAGCGGCAAGATGCTCACCGTTGGGTCGATTGCCGATGTTAATGTCACAACAGGCCCTGAGCAAATAAACCATTTTGAGCGCCAGAGAACAATTGCCATATCCATTATACCCCCTGAGGAGATGCCACTTGAAGCGGCGATTGAGCTTATTAACGATGAAATCCTCTCTCCCCTAAAAGAAAGCGGAGAGCTGTCAGGCTCATATGACGCAATCCTTACAGGTTCGGCTGATGATTTATCCGTAACAAGAAACGCGCTGCAGTGGAATTTCCTCCTTGCTGCCGTAATTGCGTTTCTCCTGATGGCATCACTCTTTGAGAGTTTCCTTTATCCTCTGGTTATTATGTTCAGTGTTCCACTTGCCTCATTTGGAGGATTTTTGGGTCTTTTCATACTGAACTTTTTTATATACATGCCGCTCAACGTACTTACCATGCTCGGCTTCATTATCTTAATAGGCATTGTTGTAAATAACGCAATCCTCATTGTCCATCAATCCCTAAATAATATGAAGGACCACAAAATGAGGCATAATGAAGCTATAGTCGAGTCAGTAAAGTCCAGAATCAGACCTATCTTTATGAGTACAACTACAAGTGTATGCGGAATGCTTCCTCTAATTCTGCTTCCGGGATCAGGATCGGAGTTTTACCGTGGTTTAGGGAGCGTTGTAGTTGGAGGATTAACTGTATCCACTATCTTTACTCTAATTTTGGTACCTTCGGTGTTCAGTCTGGTGCTTGACGCAAAGACTTATGTATCCCAGCGGATATCCAAAATGAGCGGCGGGACCGGTTTGATTCCATCAAAGTAATTCATTTGGGTTCCACACCAGCCCTCAAATTCATTTAAGAAATCAATATTTATATCCGAATACTCAACATTTTTATTGATAGGGGTTTAGAGATTCTCCTTTGATGGTACAATGTATCGCCAATATGAAACCCCCGGAGAAATTTATGAAATATAGTCTCGAACTAACTATAGCAATAGAAGCTGTGAAAAAGGCATGCAGTCTATGTGTGAGGGTTCAATCATCGCTTGTATCTGATGAGACTATGATAAAGAAAGATAAGTCCCCTGTTACAGTAGCGGATTTCGGCGTACAGGCAATAATCTGCCATGAACTAAAAAAAGCGTTCCCGAATGATCCGATAGTGGCTGAGGAAGATTC
>DAOVUC010000267.1 GCA_030632765.1 Candidatus Dadabacteria bacterium | reverse complement strand
GATCTCGTATGGGAGAGATAGAAGGGGTGAACTATGGAGCATTCATCATTCCCGGACTTATCATGCTATCGCTTATGACTGAGAGCATCTCAAATGCATCCTTTGGTATCTATTTGCCTAAGTTCTCAGGCACTATTTTTGAAATCCTCTCGGCGCCAGTCTCATACATTGAGATTATAATTGGTTATGTTGGAGCAGCGGCTACAAAATCAATCATTTTGGGGATATTGATACTCGTCACTGCGAGGTTATTTGTTCCCTATGAGATTGAACATCCGTTATGGATGATTGGTTTTCTTATTCTCACCTCTGTGACGTTTAGCTTGTTCGGCTTCATAATCGGCATTTGGGCGGACGGTTTTGAAAAACTACAGATTATACCTCTTATGATTATAACCCCGCTTACATTTCTGGGAGGCACTTTTTACTCAATAAAGATGCTGCCACCAATATGGCAGAAGATCACGCTGCTTAACCCCGTGGTCTATCTAGTGAGTTGTTTTAGGTGGAGCTTCTATGGAATTTCCGACGTCAATGTGGTTGTCAGCTTTTCTATGACACTGCTATTTTTGGCTGTGTGCATTGCAACCGTCTGGTGGATTTTTAAGACGGGGTACAAACTCAAGACCTGAGACAAATTAGATCAGGTGAGAGCAGGCATAGCGAAACATCTTATATCTATAGCAGGTTAATTAAAAACCTGAATTTCGTTATATAACGCGTCTCTTTCTACAGGAATGAAGCCCGCTTTTTTAATCATATTCACCATAAAATCGCGGGTGTGTCCAAGCTCTGAAGGCGCTCCGGCATCGTGGATAATTCTCTCACGCATTATTGTGCCGTCCGCATCGCTGCATCCGTAATGAAGCGCAATCTGAGCCATCTTCTCTCCAAGTGTAATCCAGTAGGATTTTATATGAGGGAAGTTGTCTAGATAGAGTCTTGCTAGAGCATGCACCTTAAGATCATAGGAGCCGGCAAAGAATTTTACTTCCTTTTTCATACCAGTATTTTCAGGCTGAAATAAAACGGGAATAAAGGCAAAGAACCCAGGGGATTCATCCTCAACTCGCCTCAGCCTGTCTAGATGATCCACAACATGAAACGGCTCTTCAACGTGTCCATAAAGTATTGTGGCATTGGTAGGAATTCCTATACGATGAGCTATGTTGTGAATCTCTTCCCATCTTGTAGCTACTGTTTTAGGAGCGCAAATTTTCTTGCGGATATCGGGGTGGAGTATCTCGGCCCCTCCCCCAGTGAGCGCATCGACTCCGTTTTCTTTAAGAGTATGCAAAACCCATTCTATGTCTTTGCCCGTAAGTTCCGTGAACCAGTCAATCTCAACAGCCGTGAATGCTTTTATATGTGTTTGTGGGAAATTAGTTTTTACGAGTTTGATAATGTCTAAGTAGTGCTCAAATTTCCAATCCGGATGAAGCCCCCCTACGATGTGTACTTCCCTAATATCATCGCTGAGCATTGATAATATCTGCTCGTGTGAGAGCTCATAAGCACTGGGGGATTTTTTGGTTACTCCAAAAGCACAGAACCTGCATGATATAGCGCATATGTTAGAAGGGTTAACATGGCGGTTTACAACAAAATAGACTTTATCCCCTACCCTTTTTCTTTTAACGTAATCAGCTAGCATGCCTACAGCATTTAAATCTTCAGTACCCATTACAGTCATGCCGTCATCAAATGTTAGCCGCTCACCCTTTTCAACTTTTTCTATTATTGGGAAAAGTTCTTTATCAAAACAAAGTTTTTCTACGTCTGCCAGTATTCTTTCCATCTCTCTGTAACTATCTCCTTGATATCCTCAGACATTTCAATCACGTTAGGATACCAGCTTTTTGTCGTCGCATCTATCCCCATACGCCCGCCGTACACAACAGCCGAGCCCTTAAGCTCAGTATGTTCAAATATTACATCTAAATAGGGATCAAACCTAGTAAATATACCCCATATGAGCTCAGTGTTATTATGAATATCAATATCGGGGCTTACAATTGCAATAATTCTGACACCTTCATACCCTTTGGTTTTAAAAAGTTTTTTAATGATCTCTTTTGGTTTCTTATCTAGCTTTATAACAAGAATTCCCCCGTTAAGGAGTCTCCAGTCAAGAATCTCCTTATGTTTTGCTCTGGGATTCGGAAGGTCTTTAGGTACTGGTTTTATCTTTCTTCCTGCTCTAGGTTTTCTGACGGCGTTGATACCCATTTTGCTGCCTACATTAAATTTGCCACTCGTGAAATCGAGTGTGTCCAAAGGCGCCCAGGGTATCATAAGAAAATCTTCATTAGGGTCGAAATTCTCACCAATCTCGTCTAAAACAGCATCCCAGTCCCTCGGGTTAACATCGCTCGATACTATTATCATAACTTTGGTAAGAACAAGTTGTCCTGTACCCCAAAGAGCCAGCATGGCTTTGATACCATTTTTGGGATAGCGCTCATCAACAGATACAACTAGCAAATTATGGAATCCGGCTTCAGGATAAGCCCACATGTCTTTAACTTCAGGGTGGATAATACGGGCCAAGGGTGAGAACATATCCTCTGCTGCCATTCCTAAGAAAACATCCTCCATAGGTGGTTTACCTACAATGGTTGCGGGAAATATTGGGTTAATCCTGTGAGTGATGCGGGACAAATTAAATATTGGAAAATCAGCCTCCATCGAGTAATGGCCAAAATGATCGCCGAAGGGTCCTTCTTCTCTTAGTTCGTTTTGAGGCACTACACCCTCGATTATAAACTCTGCGTTTGCCGGCACTGAAAGGGATATACTCCTGCCCTTAACCATGGGAATAGGTTTGCCTCTAAGGAAGCTTGCAAAAGCAAGCTCATCCATCCCCTCAGGTAGTGGAGCAATAGCTGAGAAAATCATCTTTGGGTCTCCGCCAAGGACAACAGCTACTTCCATATCCTTCCCAAGCTTAGCAGCTTCGTGATAATGCGCAGCGCCGCCCTTATGAGGGTGCCAGTGCATACCTGTAGTTTTCTCATCATAAACCTGCATTC
>DAOVUC010000209.1 GCA_030632765.1 Candidatus Dadabacteria bacterium | reverse complement strand
CCGAGGCACCGCATCTGTAAAGCTAGTATGGATCAACATTTGAGAGACTCCTATCGTCGGTCCTTTGGACTCCTAGATCCCCTTATACCTCATATGGACCGTTCATAAATACTCTGATCGCCCGTCTACCCCCATTATTTTCTTGATCACTTTCAGACTTCTCAATTATACTGGAAAAGCCGATTTTTTTGTGCGTGCCGTCACAAAAAGGTTTATTTTGAGAAGCTCCGCACCTACAAAGCGCTATTCTCTTTTTTATATCTAACTCGTCGCCGTTAGAATTGGTCAATGTCTCTAGCGCTTCAACGCCAAGCGGTCCGTCATCAAATACATCAATGCAGCATTTCTCGCTCATAGTCAGCCTCCATAGCACTTGCTAAATTAGCAAAGTTAATTCTACACAGCATAGATTAAATATTCTATCGTAGTATTAAAGATGCTTACTAGAACCATAAATATGATGAGAGTGTTCAAATTATCTTGGTAAAGTTATTTAAAGTGTTTAAACTTACGATATTTGCTACCATATTAGCTAGTAGGAGGGGAAAATTATTATGAGTAAAAATTCAATTGACGAAATAAAGTCTGAGCAGTTTGCTGAGAGAATGATGACCATATTAAATGATGGCGCTCTTAATTTAATGATCTCAATTGGCTACCGGACGGGGCTGCTTGATGCAATGAGTGAGCTTGAGCCCTCGACAAGTGAAGAGATCGCAGAGGCTTCCGGCCTGAACGAGCGTTATGTCAGGGAATGGCTTGGAGCAATGGTTACCGGAGAAATTATAGATCACGATCACGAGAAGAAATCCTATTCCCTTCCACAGGAGCATGCGGCGTGGCTTACGCGAGAGGCCGCACCCAACAACATTGCGGTAACGACCCAGTGGATATCGTTACTAGGCGCTGTTGAGGACAAAATTGTAGAATGCTTTAAAAATGGCGGCGGCGTGCCCTATGAAGCTTTTGAGCGTTTTCATGAGGTAATGTCCGATGAAAGCCATCAGACTGTTATCGTTCCTTTGCTGGACCAGACACTTCCCTTAATACCCGGTATCATAGAAAAGCTGAAAGAAGGAATAGAAGTTCTGGACGTTGGCTGCGGTAGTGGATTTGCACTAGTTCATATGGCCAAGGAATTCCCCAATAGCCATTTCACAGGGTATGACATTTCTCATGAGGCGGTCAGAAGGGGAGAGGCACACGCGGCGGAGTACGGCCTGACTAATGTGACACTAATAGCAAAAGACGTTGCTGAGTTTGATGATATCCAAAAATATGACCTGATTACTACATTTGACGCAGTGCATGATCAAGCCGACCCTGACAGAGTCCTTTCTAACATAAATAGGGCTCTAAAAGAAGATGGAGTTTATTTAATGCAGGATATTGCCGGTTCAAGTCACGTCCACAATAATATGGACCACCCGCTTGGTCCATTACTTTACACAACCTCATGTATGCACTGTATGACAGTATCACTGTCGCAGAACGGAAAAGGTTTAGGGGCAATGTGGGGAAAAGAATTAGCAACTGAAATGGTTAAAAACGCGGGATTCACACAAGTTGATATTAAAGAGCAGGAGCATGATCCAATTAACTATTACTACATTATAAGAAAATAAGAATTCAAGTGAGCTACTTATTCTCAAATCGCGGAAAGAGGCTTTGGCCTTTTTCCACAGTCTGTCCGGATTTTACTATTCCCCACTCTTTTGCGTCTGAGAGGAGCTTGGAATTTAGCGGTTGAGAGGATCCTAATCTCTCCCAGATCTTCTCGGCGGATTCAGGCATGAATGGATAAATTAAGATTGTAACCACCCCGATCGCCTGAACTATAGTCCACAGCACAGTACCCAATCTCTCTTCATTTTTCTCTTTAGCCAGAATCCAAGGAGCTGATTCATCAACGTATTTATTAACATCGCCAATAAAGTCCCAAAGTGAAACTAACGCTTTGTGAAAAGCCATCTCATCCATCTCCTTTTCTACTAGTTCAACGCTGGATAAAGCTTTTGTTCTTACACTTTCGTCCTCATCCTTAAGTTCGCCAGGCTCAGGCACCTTTCCGTCGAAATATTTCTCTATCATTCCAAGGGTCCTGCTAACCAGGTTTCCAAGCCCATTTGCAAGCTCGCCGTTTACCCTTGCGATTATGGAGTTCTTAGAGAAATCCCCATCTTGTCCAAATGGAATTTCTCTCATGAGGAAATACCTAAACACATCCGCGCCAAACTCTTCCACAACCTGATAAGGGTCTACGACATTCCCGACTGACTTAGACATCTTCTCCCCTTCAACAGTCCACCATCCATGGGCGAAAACTTTCTTTGGCAACAAAATCCCCGCTGACATTAGAAAAGCGGGCCAGTAAACTGCGTGGAATCTTAGAATATCTTTACCAACGAGATGCACATCTGCGGGCCAATTCGCATTCAACATCTTCTCGTTATCAGGAAAACCAACCCCTGTAAGATAATTTGTAAGAGCATCAAACCAGACGTAAATCACATGCTTAGGATTTCCAGGGACTGCTATCCCCCAAGTAAAAGTAGTACGGCTTATGCTGAGATCTCTCAGACCTCCTTCAACAAACTTAACCACCTCGTTTAATCTATAGCTGGGGGAGACAAAATCTGGGTGATCTTTATAGTACTCAAGCAATGGTTCTTGATATTTAGAGAGTCTAAAGAAATAACTTTCCTCTTTAACCTTTTCAATTATTGGCCTTTTCTCCTCAGGAAGGTCCATAATTTCTTCAAGCTGTGTCTCGGTTATAAACGCCTCATTTCTGACATCATACCAACCCTCATATTCGCTTAAATATATATCTCCAGCTTTTTCAACTCTCCTGAATATCTCTTCAACAGAGATCCTGTGTCTTTCTTCAGTCGTTCTTATGAAATCATCGTTGGTAATATTTAGGGCGTCTGATAAATTTTGAAATCTTTTGACGACTCTATCGGCAAGCTCAATTGGTTTTTCCCCGTTTGACTCTGCGGTTCTTTCAATCTTCTGCCCATGCTCATCAGTACCGGTAAGAAAAAACACCTTATTGCCTTGAAGTCTTTTGAACCTGGCAATCACGTCAGCCGCTATAGTTGTATAAGCGTGCCCTATGTGAGGCACATCATTTACGTAATATATCGGGGTCGTCACATAAAAAGTTTTAGACATAAAAATTAATCTCCATAATTCTTCCGCTTTAAATTAGTACAAAAAAAGGAAAAAAGAACAAGCAATTCTAATGTTGCCAATCATAATACCTTAACTACCGATTCTTATAAAAAGATTTTCAAATGAAAGCTGCTTATTTGCATTCAAGTGATATATATCACTCCACGTACTCTGAACATAGTTCATTTTATTAAGTATATTATCAATATCCCACCTCTGTGCAATCTCCGCACTCTGCTCTATCAAGTCTATATTTGTAAGCACCTTTTTATCTGAATCCATTTTAATCAACATTAGATCTCGAAGCCAAAGAGAGATAAATTCAAATGCAAGGTTTAATTTCTCCATGTCTTCAGGATTCGAGCTAAGCGGCATTGATTCGGCAAGCCCCAGTACTCTTAAGGCCGAATAGGGTTTTAAATGCATAAGGTATTGTATCAACTCCTTTCTCCACTCAAGAATATCACTATCCAACATAAGCGCTCTTCCCAAGCTGCCGTTTGAGAGTTTTGAGGATACAAGCGCTTCTTCCGCGGATAGATCGTCCCTCTTTTTTAATTCCTCAAATATTAATTCTTCAGAAAGCGCGTTGAACCTTATCATCTGACATCTCGAGCGTATAGTGGGCAAAAGAGAGTCAGGATTTGAAGTAATAAGAATTATCACTGAATATGGAGGAGGCTCTTCCAGGGTTTTCAAGAAGGCGTTCTGTGCGCCGCTGCTCATTCT
>DAOVUC010000089.1 GCA_030632765.1 Candidatus Dadabacteria bacterium | reverse complement strand
TGGGTCTTAACTCTGTTCTTCCTAAGGATATAACGATAAAAAATGCCCAAGAAGTCGGTCTGGATTTTCATGCACAGCACTCTGTGAAAAGTAAGACGTATATCTATAAGGTATTTAATAGTCCTCATCCTTCAGCTCTACTTAGAAAGAGGGCCTGGTATATACCACATCCCCTTGAATTAGGCCAAATGAGACAATCTGCTGAGCATCTCATAGGTGAACACGACTTTAAGGCATTTGCTCAATCCGGCGCTGAAGTAAAAACAACGGTCAGGACAGTTTTAAGTGTGGGAATTGAACAAGTAAATAAAGATATTCTGGAATTCAATATAGAAGCTACAGGATTTCTTA
Source organism: Candidatus Dadabacteria bacterium (assembly GCA_030632765.1). Taxonomy (GTDB): domain Bacteria; phylum Desulfobacterota_D; class UBA1144; order Nemesobacterales; family UBA2774; genus CR02bin9. The sequence goes on along the minus strand of DAOVUC010000089.1, from coordinate 6,587 downwards.
AGAGAATGGTTAGACTCATTGTTGGAACTATGGTTCAAGTAGGTAAAGGGAGAATCACTCCTTTAGACTTTTCAGAAATTCTTGATTCCGGTGAGAAAACTAAGTACGTATATGCGGCCCCGGCACATGGGCTTTACTTAGAAAATGTAAGGTACTGAAATTAGGTATAATCCGGGTCTCATACAAGCTGCAAAAAAATCCGAGGTGAAAAAGTGAAACACATAAGATACGAAGACAAAAATCAAAATGAAAAGTACGGCATACTTGAGGACGATATCATAACAGAAATAGACTGGGACCTCTTTGGAGATTACATGCCTACAGATACAACTCATAATATTAATGATGTAAAGATACTGCCCCCCTGCACCCCGACAAAAATAGTATGTGTGGGATTAAACTACAAGGATCACGCCGAGGAAATGAACAGTAACCCCCCTGAAGATCCCAAACTTTTTATTAAACCCAACACGGCGATTATTGGACATGAAGATACTATTATATATCCCGATCATATGTCCTCCAGGGTTGACTATGAGGGGGAGCTTGCGGTTGTTATGGGAAAAAGGGCAAAGAGAGTTGGTGAAGACGAGGCTCTTGATTATGTATTCGGATATACATGTCTAAACGACGTCACTGCCAGAGATCTTACAGCAAAGGACATACAATACACAAGGGGTAAAGGGTTTGATACATTCGCGCCTTTCGGACCTGTTATTGAAACCGAGCTTGATCCCTCTAATTTAGATATCGCGACATACTTAAATGGAGAAATAAAACAAAGCTCTAATACCTCAATGCTCCTTTTTAATGTATCTCAATTGATAAGCTTTATTTCAAATGTCATGACACTTATGCCAGGCGACATTATATCAACGGGTACTCCTTCCGGTATTGGCCCTATGAAGAAAGGTGATAAGGTAGAAGTTCACATAGAAGGTATCGGCATCCTAAGGAACTACATAGGATAGGATTGATTAAAAGGATATGTTCGCATGAAGCCCTATTTCATTTGCAGGATAGCTCTTGCTTCATTTACAACATTTGGAGAAAAACAACTTAAAAAGAAAAAAGTCGTTGCTCTTTATTTTTATCTCGGATAAAAGATAACCACTTTCCCATAAGACACACTGTGGGTAAAATACGGAACACCTAAATCAATGAAAAAGGAGATATACATTGCCTAGAGTACTGGTACTTTCCGGAGACGGAATTGGAGTAGAGGTAACAAATGTGAGTCTGGACATATTAAACATTATAGGGGAAAAGCATAATATCGACTTTGAGTTTGAAACCGAGTTATTCGGGGGATCCTCAATTGACGAGTACGGTATCCCAATTACAAATGAAGTGATTGAGAAGGCTAAAGCTTGTGACGCTGTTCTTATGGGGGCGGTAGGAGGTCCTAAATGGGAAAATTTAGCTCATGAGAATAAGCCCGAAAGCGGGCTGCTTGCTTTAAGAAAAGAACTTGACGCATTTGCGAATTTAAGGCCGGCTATTGTATACCCCGCTCTTGCTGACGCCTCAACGCTAAAGAGAGAAGTTGTTGAAGGAGTAGACATTATGGTGGTAAGGGAACTCACAGGAGGCATCTATTTTGGCCGTCCTCGGGGTATTGAAAAACTGGACGATGGTCAAGAAAAAGGGTGTAGCGCCTTGAGGTATAGAGCACAAGAGATTGCAAGTATCGCAAGAGTCGATTTTGATATTGCGAGAAAAAGAAAGAAGAAACTAACCTCTATTGATAAGGCTAACGTACTTGAAGTTATGCAGTTTTGGAGAACAACAGTTACACGAATTGGGGAAACCGAATATCCTGATGTGGAGTTAGAGCACCTCTATGTAGATAATGCGGCTATGCAGTTAATAAGAAGACCTAAGAGCTTCGATGTAATGCTTGCCGGGAATATGTTTGGTGACATCATAAGTGATGAAGCAGCTCAGCTTACGGGATCCCTTGGAATGCTACCCTCAGCCAGTATAGGAGAAGGCGCAATATACGAACCTGTTCACGGAAGTGCCCCAGATATCGCCGGGCAAAATATTGCAAACCCAATTGCCATGATCCTAACATCCGCAATGATGCTAAAATACTCATTTGATCTCGATGAGGCTGCAAGAGTAATAGAAGAAGCGGTGGAAAGAGTGCTCGAGAATGGTTTCAGAACTGCTGATATATATCATGAAGGGATGACAAAAGTGGGATGTAAAGAGATGGGAGAGGAAATAGCCCGGGAAATTAAGACCCATAAAGAAACTCCCTTAATATAAATCGTGAGTAAACAATCCAGTATTAATTCAGAAGCTATATATAAGGACCTTTTTAGCAGCCAAAATTTTAAAACCCTCTTAAGCAAAATAGACTCCGGAGAGAAAAGAATTCCTCTCTCCGGTCTTCACGGTTCTTCCAAATATTATCTAGTGTCAGCAATCATAAGTGCTACTAAAAAACCTGTTCTTTTTTTATCTCCTACAAGAAAAAAGGCGGAATCAGCATCAAAGAATCTATCATTCTTTCTTCCACAACCCCCTGCCGTTCTATTAAGAAAGGAGCCTGGGATAGGGGAGGCCCTCTTTTCATCAAAATCACAGTTTTTAAAGGAAAGAATGAACTGGCTCTATTGTGCTATGAGTGGACAGCCGGTAATTGCTGAAATGGGTGCTCTCTTTGAGAGAATAATACCTAGGAAGTCCTTTGATAACTTCGTCATAAAAATCAGGAAAGCAGACGTGCTGCTTAGGGAGGAATTGATAACCCGTCTCAAACAAACAGGTTATGTGGAAACAGACTTTGTACAAGGTCGTGGGGAAATAAGTACGAGGGGCGCTATTGTAGATATATTCTCTCCAGGACAGAACAACCCAATAAGGCTTGAATTTATTGGGGATGAAGTGGGTTCAATGAGAATTTTCAATATAGAGAATCAAAAATCCATTGAGAGGGTTGAAAACACTGTGATTTTACCGGCTAGCGGAATTGTACTGGATCAAAAATCAATTGATAGAGCCGCAAAATACATAAGGACAAAAGCAGAAGAAGATGGAATCTCGGCTCGAAATAAACTCCAGATCATTGAAGAAATTGAAAGAGGAGAGAGAATACCCAATATGGAATGGCTTCTTCCTTCATTTTATCCAAAGTTAAGTTCAATATTTGATTACCTGCCCGCCAACACGCTGATAATCGAAGATGAGCCCGAGGAGATCTTAAGCTCAGGTGAAACCTTTGTAGAATCTTTGCCGGAAACAGAAACTATCTTAAAAAAACAGCTAAAAATTACACCCAACATCCAAGAGCTCTTTTTTACAGAAGAAGATGTTAGAAAAAGAGTTCATAAATTACAAAACATACACTTAAGAGACTTAGACGTATCCAACGATAGAAATAAAACACTCAAGTTCAACGCAGAGCCAACATCAATTAAATGGGCACATGAAGGGGATTCTCCTATAGACACGCTGTCAGAAAAAATAGAAGAATGTCAAAAAGACGGATATTCACTTCTGCTGGCATTTAAAACACAAAACGAACAGGAGAAAATTCTGAATCTGCTCAAGGAGCGCGGTTATCAAAATATGGATTCAAGCTTGGGGAGTCTGTCCAGGGGGTTTAAATTTCAGGAAGCGAAACTCGAAATACTTACCGAGGAAGAAATATTTGGGGAAAAGAAAAACAGGGTTACTTACAAAAAAGGAAAGGACGTACCTTCGGCTTTCATTACTTCCTTTAGCGAACTTAAGCCGGGCGACTATATTGTGCATATAGAGTTTGGAATCGGAATCTTTAGGAACCTTAAAAAGCTAAAGATAGGAGATACGGAAGGCGATTTTATACAATGCGAATACGCGGGTGGGGATAAAGTATATGTGCCGGTAGACAAGCTAAAGCTGGTACAGAGATATATAGGCGACGGCAAACCGCATAAAGTAGACAGACTTGGCAACCAAAGCTGGAATACCAGGGTTACAAAAGTAAGAAAAGCTGTAGAGAATGTGGCTGGGGAGCTTCTTGAACTCTACGCTCGTAGAAAAGCGGAGAAGGGGTTTAAATATTCAAAAAGAGATGAGACATACCGAGGGTTTGAGTTAGAGTTCGCCTACGAAGAAACCCCGGATCAGGAAGCCGCTATTGAAGATGTTATGCAGGATATGGAATCCTCAAAACCAATGGACAGGCTAATCTGTGGAGATGTGGGTTTCGGTAAGACTGAAGTTGCTCTGAGGGCGGCATTTAAAGCCGCTATAGACGGAAAACAGGTAGCCTTTCTAGTACCCACTACACTGCTTGCAGATCAGCACTATAAAACGGCTCTTAACAGATTAAGGCCATATCCTATTAACATTGATGTCCTGTCCAGATTTAAAACCGGCAAGCACGAAAAAGAGACTATGTTAAGACTTCAAGAGGGCAAAGTAGATATCATTATCGGAACCCATAAACTACTTAATGATAAAATAAAATTTAAGGACTTAGGACTTCTCATTATTGATGAAGAGCACAGATTTGGAGTATCTCAAAAAGAGAAGCTTAAAAAAATTAAACATGGAGTTGACGTACTCTCGTTAAGTGCGACACCCATTCCCAGAACCTTACAACTTTCACTCGCTAAAATCAGGGATATCAGCCTAATAACAACCCCTCCTGAAGGCAGACAATCAATAGAAACATATGTATACAAATCAAGTCCAAATATCATTGCCGAAACTGTCTCTAAGGAAATAAAACGCGGCGGATCGGTCTTTTTTATTCATAATCGTATACAGGATATCTATAGAGTAGCGGATCGCGTGCAAGAACTTGTGCCGAATGCCAGCATAGAAGTTACACACGGAAGAATGAGGGAGAAACCGCTTGAGGAGAGTATCGGGAAATTTATTAATGGTGACATAGATATATTGGTAACAACAGCTATTGTAGAATCAGGATTGGATATCCCCAGAGCTAACACAATAATAATAGATAATGCCCACACATTCGGGCTTGCTGATTTATATCAATTAAGGGGCAGAGTTGGCCGCTCGCATGAAAAAGCATATGCATATTTATTGATTCCCAGCACAAAACCCCTTACAGATGAAGCTAAGAGGAGACTTAAAGTAATATCAGAATTTAAAGAGCTTGGATCAGGGTTTAAACTTGCTCTATCAGATCTTGAAATAAGGGGAGCCGGGCATCTCTTTGGTAATGAACAATCGGGACACATAGCCGATGTGGGCCTGGAACTCTACCTGGACATGTTAGAGGGTGCGGTCAAAAGACTTCAGGGTGAGGCTCAAGAAGAAGAGATTGAACCTGAGATATCTCTTAGCATGCCGGCCTTCATTCCTGATGATTACATCTCTACTGACGCCGAGAGACTTCTCTTTTATAAGAGATTATCCGCTATCGGCAACAAAAAGGAAATTCTTGAATTAAGAGTAGAGTTAACGGATCGGTTCGGTGACATACCCGAGCCTACATTAAACCTCATAGAATTATTGGATTTAAAACTTTTAATGAAAGGGCTCTCTATTGAAAAAGCTGAGATTAGGGATAAAAGAACTGTTATAATATTTTCAGAAAATTCAAAGTTTTATACCAGCTTCCCGCCTGAAGGAAAAATGGAAGTATTTTATGAAAACAAAGATTCTATAAACGAGACAAAAAATATATTAAAAGATCTACTCAAAATTGAGAAGGCAAAACAAAAACCTCACTGACACTTAGCTTGGAGAAAAGAATAGATGAGAATCTTAATCCTGATTATAACAATTGGATTCATTTTTGGCTGCAATAACTCTAATAATGAAACGAAAGAAGTATCTAATGAGGATATCATAGCCCTAGTCGGTGAAGAAATGATAACCAGGGACGAGCTAAGGGATGAACTAAATAAACTTTCTTATAAACAGAGATCTATTTACCGCTCTTCTCCAGAGAAACTAAATGAATTTCTACAAACCCATATTAACGAAAAAGTTTTGTATAAAGAGGCAATAAAAAGGGGATTTGAAAATAGGGACGAGATTCAAGAAGAAATCCAGCGCTATGAGAGACAGCTCATAACAAAAACCTTCGGCAGAGAAATCTTAGATGAGCTAGAATTAAACAATGATGAAATTAAAATGTACTATGAACAAAATAAAAAAGACTTTGAGCGGATTCAAATAAGTAAAATCTTTATAAAAACTAATCCTGAAAAAGATATCTCTAACAAAACCGCAATATCCATATCTGAACTCGTTTCAAGTAAAGCAAAGTCCGGTGAGAGTTTTGAAGAACTTGCCCTTGAGTACTCAGACGACACGGTTTCGAAAAAAAGGGGTGGTAAGGTAGGATATATTAATAGAGGCAAATTTCCTCAAGAGCTAGATAATGAAATATTCAAGCTTAAAGAAGGAGAAATTACAAAACCGTTTGAAGTTGACGGCGGGTACCTTATAATTAAAGCAAATCAAGAACCTGAATATCCCCCATATGCACAGGTCGAGCGGATCATTCGCTCACAATTAATTAACGAGAGACTCCTTAATTACATAAATGGCCTAAGAGAAGAGTGGGAAGTTAGAGTATATAAAGATAGATTACAGGAGATAACAAAAAG
>DAOVUC010000133.1 GCA_030632765.1 Candidatus Dadabacteria bacterium | reverse complement strand
TGCCCCCTCCGATATTGTAGACTTCCCCGGCTCTTGCGTTTCTAAATGCCTGAATATTGGCCTGAACGACGTCATCTATAAAGGTGAAATCCCTAGTCTGCTCTCCGGTACCGTAAACTTCTATTTTATCCCCGTTAATCACAGCAGTTATAAATTTATGAAACGCCATATCGGGACGCTGTCTCGGGCCATATACGGTGAAATATCTAAGCGATACCGTAGGAACCCCATAACCTTTAAAATAAAGAGTAGTCAAATGCTCGGCTGCAAGTTTAGAGACCCCGTATGGAGAAACCGGATTAGTCGCTGAGCTCTCTCTAATAGGGAGTTGATCCGTATCTCCATATACGGATGAAGAAGAGGCATAAACTATCTTTTTGAGTGTCTTATCCTTACACGCTTCTAAGAGTCTTTGGGTTCCCAATATATTATTTTGGACATATTGATCAAACTTCTGACCCCAGCTGGCCCTGACGCCCGCTAGTGCTGCCTGATGAAACACTCCGTCTACCCGGCTTATGATCTTCTCCCAGTTAATCTCCAAAATATCAGATTCGATAAATTCAAAATCAGGTTGTTTTAATAAATTATAGAGATTGTTTTCTTTTATTTTCCTAGGGTAATAATCAAAGAAAGAGTCCACACCTATCACTTGAAAACCTTGATCTAAAAGCTTCTCAGAAAGGCTTGAACCTATAAATCCTGAAACTCCTGTAACTAAAACTCTCATTTATCGTTTAACTCCATTTTTATTATGACTATACCCAATGCAAGCTAGAATTTGACAAAGAATAAAATAACATTAGTATGAAAACCATGCTCAATACACTAATAATATCATTATTTTTGACTGTTGCCTTTATAATACCAAATTTGTGCCATGCCCTCCCCGCTCCCTGCACTCAAGAAGAACTTCTAGAAAGCTCAAACTTTGCAATTGAAGGGACTGTAACAAAAGTTGAATGTGAGGCGCCTTACGACTCAAATGAATGTACTCCCGATGCCGAGAAAAAGGACACTTTTGTCCCCGAACTTCTAGCTAAATGCAACGCAACCGTTAAAGTAAACGAAAATATTAAAGGTAAATATAACAAAGGGGATGAAGCCATAATTCCCTATATTCAACTTGTTCAAACTTGTGAGAACGGAACACGATTAATTCCAGGAAGCCCGGTAAAGAATTTCACTCCCAACTCTGTGATAAAATATTACGAATCCGAGCAGTGTAAGTACTGGAACTATTTACAAATCTCAGCTCCACCTTCAAATAATTAAGACGAGTGATCTGACTGAAAATATAATCATGTTAAATCTTAAACACAAACTCATCTAAAATACTACAATGACCCTCAGTGCATTTGAACTCGAAATTTATCAAAATATTCTAAGCTCCATCGCTGAGGAAATGGGCGTTGTCCTCATAAGAGCGGGGTTTTCTCCCAATATAAAAGAGAGAAGGGACTTATCTTGCGCCATATTTCAGTCAAACGGCGAGATGATAGCGCAGGCGGCTCATATTCCTATACACCTTGGATCTATGAGCTTTGCGGTTAGAGCTGTATTAGACATGCCTGACATACAAGAGGGGGATGTCCTAATTTTAAACGATCCCTTCAAAGGCGGGACCCATCTTCCGGATGTTACATGCATAGCCCCGGTATTTTCTAATAACAAATTGGAATTTTTTGTCGCGTCCCGGGCTCACCATGCTGACATTGGAGGGCTTACTCCAGGAGCAATGCCTCTTTCCACATCAATTGAAGAAGAGGGAATACTTATACCCCCTTCGAAACTTTATAGAAAAAGAAGACTTAATAAAAAGCTTTTTAATGAAATCCTTACTTCAAGCAGAGACCCTGAAGAAAGAGAGGGGGACTTCAACGCTCAGATTGGGGCACTTGAATTAGGAGAAAAAAGACTAAAAGAGACAATAACAAAATACTCCCTTAAGCGGGTTAAGGAAGCGGGTAATGAGCTGTTGGACTATAGCGAAAAAATGATGAAAGAGGTCATAAAAGAAATACCTGACGGAACTTACGAATTTGAAGATTATTTGGACGATGATGGAGCCGGGACCAAGAAAATTCCTATTAAGGCAAAAATCACGATAACGGGTCAAAAAGCAAAAGTAGATTTAAGAGGGAGCTCACCGCAGGTAAAAGGCAACCTGAATACCCCTTATAGCGTCACAACCGGGGCTGTAATTTACGTGTTTCAGTGCCTTGCGCCCTCCTCACTTCCTCTTAATTCAGGATCGCTAAGAACCGTAGAAATAATAGTTGATGAAAACTCTATACTCAACGCAAAGTTTCCGGCGGCCGTAGTAGGCGGGAATGTTGAAACTTCACAGCGCGTGGTGGATGTAATATTCGGCGCATTATCAAAAGCCGCTCCCAAAAAGGTCCCCGCCGCAAGCGCAGGCTCTATGAGCAACTTTACATTTGGAGGCATTAATCCAAGAACCGGAAGAAACTTTGCTTACTATGAAACTATTGCAGGAGGAATGGGGGGTAGGTTCGGCGCAGATGGGGTAAGTGCAGTGCAAACTCATATGACAAACACCCTAAACACTCCGATTGAATCGCTTGAACGAGAGCTTCCGGTTATGTTAAATTCCTATTCCATAAGAAAACAAAGCGGAGGAGAGGGAAAGTACCGCGGAGGTGACTCAATAATTAGAGAGTACAAATTTCTCTCTAAAGCCACTGTCTCTATGATTACGGAAAGAAGAAAATTCTCTCCTTATGGGGTAGAGGGAGGGGAGTGCGGAAAGAAAGGCAAAAACATTTTTATAAGAAGCCACAGAGCCGCAAAAATTGATCCTAAGGCAACATTTGAGGTAAAAAACGGAGACATCATAAGGATTGAAACCCCAGGCGGAGGCGGATGGGGGAATCCAAGGTAAATAGAAAAACTATGGAATATCCTAAACTAAATCCAATAGAAGCATATCCTGTTGAGCACGAAGGGCAGAGAGTTATTTGCTTAAGAGACCCGAAGAGCTTTAGCGATAAGGTCCTTCTGGTTTCCAAGGAGACTGTTTTTATAATCAGTCTCTTTGACGGCAGAAACTCTACCCAAGATATACAAAATAAATGTAAAGAGAAGTTCGGCGAGAGTGTCCCTTCAGATGAATTGGATCACTTAATTAGTCAGCTGGATAATGCTCTCTTTTTAGACAGTAAAAAGTTCAGGGATTTTAATAACCAGATAGTAGAGAATTTTAATTCGTCCGAAGTAAGAGCTTCAAGCCATGCCGGGCTTTCGTACCCTGATGAGGCTGATGAATTAAACAAGTGGTTTGAGAAATTTTTCAAAGAAGATCATAAAAAAGAACCCTACTCAGCACCTGCAGGCAAGCTCAGGGGTTTAATCTCTCCACATATCGACTTTACAAGAGGCGGGCACCTGTATGCAAGGGCTTATAGAGAACTGGATGAAAGTTGCGAGGCAGATACATATATAATTTTTGGCACTTCACACTACTCAGAGGTCGATAACCCCTTTATCCTAACAAGGAAAAATTTCGAGACCCCGCTTGGTATATCAAAAACTGATGATGATGTAATAGACAAAATTGTTAATACATGCCCATGGGATTTATTCGAAGGGGAGCTTGCCCACCGTACTGAGCATTCGATTGAATTTCAGGTAGCGTTTCTCCAGTATGTTCTAAGGAAGAAAAAGGAATACAAAATTGTACCAATACTTTGTAATTCATTTCTCAATCTTGTACAGGAAGGAAAGTCCCCTAGAGAAGATAAAAGGGTGTCACTTTTTCTGGAATCCTTAGGAGACATAATACGAGATATGGGCGATAGAGTATTTATCATTGCGGGCGTGGATATGGCTCATGTAGGGCCTAAATTTGGAGACAAGGAAGCAGTGAATGATCTAACTTTGACCCGTATAAAAGAAAGAGATATGAATAGTTTAAAATATAGTGAGAAATTGGACGCAGAGGGATTTTACAGATCAATTGAAGAGGAAAAGGACTGGAGAAAAGTTTGCGGTCTTTCATCTATTTACGCAACCTTAAGCACTATTGAGGCAAAAAAAGGAAAACTCCTGGATTATGATCAGGCTTTAGAGCCGGACACTGGGTCTGTAGTAAGTTTTGCAAGCATGGGATTTTACTCTTAATCATATGTCAAAAAATTTCCTAATCGTAGACGCGCATGAAGATATAGCCTTCCACTTAAATTACTTCAAAAGGAATTTTGTAAACTCCAGCACGCCGTGCATGATTACACTTCCCTGGCTTCAGGAAGGTAATGTTAGGATGGTATTTAATACAGTATTCATACATCCTAAGCATAAACCTGACAGGATTGTGCAATCCGGATTGGATCAGCTTTCTAAGTACGAAGAAATATACAAGACATTTCCGGATGAAGTGTATCAGGTTAAATCAGCAGAAGATCTTTCAAGATTCGGACAAGGCTCTAAGATAGGGTTTTTAACTCTAATGGAAGGAGCGGACCCAATTGAAAGTGTTGGGAAATTGGATGAGTTTTATGAAAGAGGGGTCCGCATTATTGGACTTGCCTGGAATGATAAAAACCAATACGCGTCAGGGAACGATACAGAGGATGGATTATCCCAAGAGGGGGTTCGGTTAATCCACAGAATGAATGACCTGGGTATAACTCTGGACCTATCGCATCTTAACGAAAAGTGTTTTTGGGAAGCAGTTGAGCTTACCAATCTTATCCCCATAGCCACTCACTCCAATGCCAGAGCTATTACAGACCATAAGAGAAATTTGAGTGACAAGCAGCTCAAGGCAATCTCTGAAAGAGGTGGGGTGATAGGGATAGTGCTTTATAATTATTTTCTCAAAATCGGAGAGAAAACCCCCACTCTTGAAGAAGTATTCGCTCATGCGGATTATATGGTGAACCTCTGCGGGGAGGACCATGTAGGAATCGGGAGTGATATGGATGGGGCAAGGATAGAGGATTTTCCCCAAGGTCTTAAAACCGTAGCCGATCTTCCAAAAATCGCTGAATATTTTTGTGATAAAGGTTATTCAGAAGATCGGGTCACAAAAATAATGAGCGGAAATTTCCTAAGAGTACTAAAATCTAATCTTAATCCCTAAAATATTTAAGAATATAAATGCTGCCTACATCCTCTCTATAATTGCCTGAGCAAACTCCTGAGTACCAAGCGTCCCCCCAAGATCACGGGTTGTCGCACCTTCCTCTAGGGCTTTGTCATACGCTTCTTTAATCCTCTCTGCACAGTGTCTAAAATCGTCTCTGCCTTCGTTATCAGCAAGGTAATTCAACATCATCACACATGACATAAGAAGCGCCAGAGGGTTGGCAATATTTTTACCCGCAATATCAGGCGCAGAGCCGTGGACGGCTTCAAATACTGCCTCGG
>DAOVUC010000107.1 GCA_030632765.1 Candidatus Dadabacteria bacterium | reverse complement strand
GTGATTATTATGTTTACTGTATTTATAACCGTGACCGCCGTAGCTCTTGCCGTGACCGCCGTAGTTCTTGCCGTGACCGCCGTAGTTCTTGCCGTGACCGCCGTAGCTCTTGCCGTGACCGCCATAGCCTTTGCCCTGTCCGCTGTAACCATGACCGCCGCCCTGGTAATTCTTTGCAAGGCTTGTCAGTGGGGCGGCTATTACAAAGGCTAAGATAACAAAAGCTGGAATTATTAGTTTCTTCATCTCAATTTTCTCCTAAACAGCTTATGTATATATAAACCCATGCTTTAAAATAATGGTTTCAATTATTTTATTCGACGTCCACTTTACTAATTATTTCTTATGAAATTAACGAAATCAAGCAGAATGTTTTTATAGAGTATCGGGAATTATGAGTAATCGGGGTGCTCGTCGGGGTCTACATGAACTGTAACTTCTGAGTTTGGTATTTCGGATTCAATCTCTTTAATTATATCTTCTGCAAGCTCGTGCGATTTTACAAATGTGAGCTCGTAATCCATAACAACATGAAACTCTATAAATTTTACTGATCCCGCATTTCGTGTTCTCAACTTATGAAAACTTCTAACTTCCGGGCGGTGTTTCAATATCATTTTCTCTATTTGGGAGACTACCTCTAGCGGGAGCTCTTTATCCATAAGTATATTGAGTGACTGCATTACAATATCCCTGGCAGACCATATGATTAAGACTGCTATAATTATTGAGATTATTGGGTCTATCAAATTTAGACCTGTAAATTTGATTGTAATAAGCGCCAGAACAATTCCTATATTTGTATAAACATCAAATTGATAGTGCAGGCTGTCAGCGTTTAGCGCTATGCTCTCAGTTTCTTTAGAAACTCTTTTAATGTATCTAGCTAAAACGAAGCTTACGATGATAGAGAATGCAATGACGACTATTCCTAAATTAAGATCTTGAAGATTGCCGCCGTTTAAGAGTCTTCCTACAGATAAATAGATTAGATAAAGCGAGGAAATTCCTATTACAAAACACTGGAATAGGCCCGCTAGTCCTTCTGCTTTACCATGTCCGAATCTATGATCATAGTCTGCGGGTTTTTCGGACTTGCTGATAGAGAAGTAATTTACAGATGATGCTGAAAGATCGAGAAAGGAATCTACCGCTGAGGCCAGAATACTGACTGAGTTGGTTATAAATCCGAATGCTAACTTAACTATAATTAAGACTACAGATACAGTAATGGATATTAAAGCAGTTTGGAGTTTTTTGTGCTTATTTCGCTTAGAGCTGCTTTGTGACAAATGACCACTCGCCATTAAGGAAAAACTACTTAATACTCCATCTTTTTAATTTCTCTTGAACCTTTTTCTCTAATTTTTCTCTGTATTCATCAATGTCGATTTGAATTCTGGAAACGCCCGATTTCATTGCAGCTTCCGCGACTGCTACCGACTCCCAAACTAAAACTCGTGGATCAAATGGTTTGGGGACTAGGTATTCAGGTCCAAACTCAAAACTTTTTTCCCCATAAGCTTTTGCAACATTTTCATCAGCACCCTCTTTAGCTAAATTGGCTAAAGAATATGCCGCCGCAACCTTCATTTCTTCATTAATGGCTTTTGCTCTTACATCTAGCGCCCCTCTGAATATAAAAGGGAATCCAAGAACATTATTAACCTGATTTGGGTAATCTGATCTGCCAGTAGCCATAATAACATCTTTTCTCGCAGCTTTAGCATCCGGATATGATATCTCAGGATCGGGATTGGCCATTGCGAAAATAATAGGATTATCAGCCATTGATTTAACCATTTCTTGATTAACGGCGCCGCCTGATGACAATCCGGTAAAAACATCGGCCCCCTTAATAGCATCCGCTAATGTTCTTGCTTTTGTATCGACTGCAAACGACTCTTTTTGGGGGTTCATATTTTCTTCTCTACCTTTGTAAATAACCCCTCGGCTGTCACACATAATAATATTTTCTCTTTTTGCGCCCAGGGTGATAAAAAATTCCGCACATGCTATAGCAGATGCCCCTGCACCGTTAAACGTTATCATGACCTCGCTCATGTCTTTATTAACTATCTCACTAGCGTTTAATAGAGCTGCGCCTGAGATTATTGCAGTGCCGTGCTGGTCATCATGAAAAATAGGTATATCCGTTTGTTTTTTTAATTCCGTCTCTATATAGAAACACTCCGGGGCCTTTATATCTTCAAGATTAATACCCCCAAAAGTAGGCTCTAGGTATTTAACAGTTTTTATGATTTCATCAGGATCGGTTGCGCTGATCTCAATATCAAATGCGTCTATCCCGGCAAACCTCTTAAAAAGTACACTCTTTCCTTCCATAACCGGCTTTCCGGCTAAGGCTCCTATATTCCCAAGACCCAAAACCGCAGTTCCATTTGAGACCACGCCAACAAGGTTTCCCTTATTGGTATATTCATATACTTTGTGCGGGTCATTATGAATTTCCAAACAAGGTTCAGCCACACCGGGAGAATAGGCGAGTGAAAGGTCCCACTGAGTTAAGCACGGCTTAGTTGGGACTACTTCAATTTTCCCTTTCTGACCACTACTATGGTATTCAAGAGCGGCTTGTTTTATATCCTTGTCTTTATCAGCCGGGTTTGACATTTAATTAAAATCCTCCGTTGTTATATAATTCAAATTGGATTCGAATGTATATAATGAATTTATATCTTCTTATTTTCTCACACTGCATACACAGCCTACGGGAGTGCATCCGCATCCGCTGCTGGATATACCGGCTGAGGCTACTTCACCTTGTGCCTTTATTCCAAAAGGAAAGAATTGTTTATCTAGATTTTTGCTACTACAAGAATTGCACATAATTTTGTTATCAGCGTCTATAACCAGAGTTTAAAACTCCTTGTTAGAATTAAAACATTGTTGCAATTAAGACATTAATGTTCAAATATTGGTACGCTGATCAGACCTCCAAAAAATATAAGCGACTATTATAAAATTATATGACAAGTAGTCAATTTAAATAGTTACGGTCACTTAGAATATACAAAATCCAAAATTAAAGAATCGATAATTATAACTGGAAGTAGCTAAGCTGTTAAGCAGTTTTATTATTGTTGTCAAATATTATCAAATTTCCAATGATAGATCTCGAAATCATAGCCTTCTGTGGCTAGAGCCGCAAGATAGTCAGAGTCAACTTCGATATTAATGAGCGACCATTTCGACACTTTGTTTTCTGCTCTTATATCATTGGAATGGCCAACTTCGGGAGGTACTAATTGCAGATCAAACTCCTTAGTTGGAAGACCTATTCCCATCCCCATTGCTTTTGAATACGCTTCCTTGCGGGTCCAAAGAGTAAAAAAAGCCCAGTTCTTCATATTATTGGGCTGTGAGTGATAAAATTCACCTTCTTCCTTTGAAAAAAATCTCTTCACAATTTTATCGGCTTTGTCTACCTTTCTAATATACTCCACATCGATTCCAATTTCTCTATTTTGAGTTATGGCATAAAGTGCCAGATTTTCTGAATGGGATAAATTAAATTTTATGTTCTCCGGATGATATTGGGGGTCAATATTGGGTTTTCCATATTTATTATAAGTAAACCTTACTTCAGAAGGGGCTGCCTGTAGATAATGGCTAAGGCTTTTTCTTAGCAATGAACGTGAGACTATAAACCTCATTTTATCTTTAGCGGATCTTAGTCTGGATACCCTTTTCTTCTCTTCTTGAGATAGGATTTCCATATGGAGTTTATCTACATCTAAAGTGGAGTCATCTGTTCTACCTTTCCATATATGGACCAGATTCTCAGATAGTTCAGAGGCTGCGGGACTGTTGTCCCATATTTCGCTGACTTTATTCACAGTATGAATAATACAATATCTTTATATATTTACTAAAATCCTGGAAATTCTTGAAATTAATATGAAGAAAGGGACTGTATCATAATTTGTTTCTGTATAATAATTTACATATGTGTAATCTTAGATTTAAAAAGTTTTCCAAAAGTCGAGTCCTATAAAATCGAGAGCCCTTTGTCCGTAAATATTTAGGTAGAAGAGGTTGTTGGTCAGCATCAGTAAACCTACTGCTATCAATGTACCTCCTACTATGATTTTATATAAATTATAATGCCGTTTTATCCACCCGAAAGCAGTCAAGGCTTTAGAAAGAGCTAAACCGGTAAGTAAAAACGGAAGACCAAGCCCGATTGAGTAGACGAATAAAAGAGCCGCTCCTTTGCCTGCACCATCTGAAGTGCTCGCGTAAAGTAGAATTGAAGCCAGGATTGGTCCAACGCAGGGTGTCCATCCAAAGCCGAAGGCTATTCCTAAAAGGAATGTACCGACCAGCCCCAGATTACCTGCCGGTATGTTGAGTCTCCGTTCTCGGTATAGTTGAGGGATTTTTATAATATCCATTGAAAATAGGCCGAATAAAATTATTATCACTCCTGAAATTTGAAGGAGCAGTACCTTGTTTTCCTGGATAAAGTTCCCAACAAATGAGGCGCCTGCTCCAAGAGAAACAAATACAAATGAAAATCCAAGCACAAAAAGCAAACTCGGAAGGAATATCTTGGTTGCTTTTCCTTCCATTTTCCCATCTGTAAGTTCCTCAAAGGACATCTTTGAGACCATAGACACATAACCTGGTATTAATGGAAGTACACAGGGTGAAAGAAAAGAGATAACTCCGGCTAAAAATGCGAACAGCCAGCTTACATGTACAACTTCAGTAGGGTTCATTCAATAATATCCTCTAAGTAACTTTTAAATGCTTTCTCTGCATCTCTGCCTAAAAAAGACCCATAATGTTTTACGGCTATGTTTCCACTTTTATCTATAAAGAATGTTGCAGGAAGTGCAACGACTCCGTAGGAGTTTGAAGTTTTTCCCGATGGGTCGTACAGATTAATGTATGAAATTCCGAGCTCTTCTATGAAATTGACAGCGCTGTCTTTGTCATCCATAACGTCAATACCTATAAAGACTACGCCTTTATCCTTGTACTTTCTCCAGGTTTTTTCAAAAAACGGTATCTCCAGTTTGCATGGGCCGCACCAGGTTGCCCAGAAATTTACTACAACCGGCTTACCCTTGAAGTCTTCAAGACTTATCTCGTTATGTCCATTGAGCGACTCAAGTGAAAAGTTTTTGGCTAAAGGAGGTTCAAGCTCTGTGTTGGATGCTCCAGTTTCCTGATCACATGATGCTATTAAAAACAAAATACTTAAAAAAGTTATAGTCATTAATCTTCTATTTCTCATTTTTACTCCGATGTATAATATTAACTGCGTTTTCTACCAATGCTAAGTATCTATTATTAATTTATGCCCCAAAAAATCAGGTATGCAAGAAGAGCTGCTACAGGAAGAGTAATAATCCAAGCGAAAATCATCTCTAGCACAGTCTTCCATTTAATAGTTCCTTTTCCATGCTTAAGTCCAATTCCGAATATAGCCCCGCTTGATACATGAGTAGTTGAAACGGGCATACCAAATCGAGATGCTATGGTCACTAGAACTGAAGTTGTGAGGTTAGCCGCAAAGCCCTCTTGAGGAGTCATTGGGGTAACCTTTTCTGAAAGTGTTTGTGTAACTTTTAGTCCGGCTAATATACTACCAACTCCCATGGCAATTGCTACAATCGTAAATGAAGTTGAAATCGGGAGATGAGCTCCAAGCGCTCCTGCCCCTAGCTGCCGATAGCCAATGTAAAATGTCTAGAACCTCAAATTTATGAGAAGAGTCCAGAGATTGTTCGCAATTTTCTTTTTGAGATGCAATCACTTTTGTTTCTGAAAGTGTTACTACCTGTGACAAGGTTACAGCAGATTCCCCTATGTTTGCTCTCAATGTCACGGGTTCTTTAACTTCAAGGCATAAACAGTAGCGATGAAGACGTGAGGAAAGTCGTATTATCAATGGTGTAATCAGCCAGGAAATCCCTAATGCGAGTAATGGGCTAAATAGCAGCGGAAGAAATATTTTCTTTCCCAAAAATGACCATGTTATCCCGTCAATACCCACGGCTGCTATGCCTGCCCCGCATAT
>DAOVUC010000058.1 GCA_030632765.1 Candidatus Dadabacteria bacterium | reverse complement strand
CCTTAGGAAACATTTCTGTAAACCCAGGAGCTAGTCTTCTGTTCATAGATTTTCAAAATGGGAGCACGATACAGCTTACTGGTGAAGCAAATATAATATGGGATGATGACCGGGTAGAGGAGTTTGCCGGAGCTGAACGCATAGTAGAATTCGAAATATGTGGTGTTGTACATACCAGCGATGCAGTTCCACTCAAATGGCAGTTCCTGGACTATTCACCCTTTAATCCACTATAAAGAGGTTCCGGTTATGAATAAGTTTAATAATATTTTGAGTATTAATTCGTAACGATTCTATTGAAGAGAAGTGAAATTATACATACTACTTTTATCAACCGGCATATGTTATTGTGATAATTATGGGTCGTTTGCTATCAGTAAATGTATCTCTCCCCAAGGAAATTATTCACAAAGGGAAGAAAATTTCTTCTGGCATATTTAAAGAGCCGGTAAAAGGCCGAATAAAAGTAAATAGTCTTAATCTTGAGGGCGACGGTCAGGCCGATCTCTTAGCTCATGGAGGTAATTTTAGGGCAGTCTACGTCTATTCTTATGATAATTATGCTTACTGGGAAAAGGAACTAAACAGAGATGATTTTAAGTATGGACAGTTTGGCGAAAATTTTACAGTAGAGGGTATGTCAGATGATGAAATTCATGTCGGTGATAGATTTAAAATCGGAAGTGCACTCTTTGAAGTAACACAACCGCGTGTTCCATGCTACAAACTGGCGATAAAAATGGGAGAGGAGGGTTTTTATAATCAAATTCTTTCCAGTGGTCGCCTTGGTTTTTATTTTCGAGTTATAGAAGAGGGTGATGTAGGAGCTGGTGATATTATAGAAAAAGTATCTGAAGATACTCAGGAGATGACTATTAATGAAGTTAATAGCCTCTTGTACTTCAATAAGGATGATTTTAATGGAATAGAAAAGGCTATTAAAATTAAAGCGCTATCCCCGGGTTGGAAGACGTCATTTGAGGACCGTCTTGCCAAGGCAGAGTTGTCGGAACAAATCCAGGACAAGTACATAACCTTGACTGTCAGTAAAAAAGTACCAGAAAGTAAGACTATTACATCCTTCTATTTAGTATCGGAGGGCAAAGAGCCCTTACCATCATTTCTGCCTGGTCAGTTTCTTCCTTTGAAGCTCGATATTCCCGGTCAATATAAGCCGGTTATCAGAACTTACTCAATATCAGACAGTCCTAATAAGGATTATTATAGACTGACAATTAAGAGAGAACCAGCCCCGCCTAACCGCCCCGACCTATACCCTGGTGTTTCTTCTAATTACTTCCATGATCAAGTAGAACCAGGAACGAAATTGTTGGCAAAAGCACCCAGAGGCAAATTCTTCCTCGATTCAAAGAGTGAAAATCCAGTAGTTCTATTGAGCGCCGGTGTTGGCCTTACCCCGTTAATTAGCATGATGAACGCGGTCGTCGATTCCGGATCTAACCGAGAGGTATGGTTTATTCATGGTGCTCGGAATAGCGCTGAGCACGCTATGGGTGATCATATACGTAAAGTAGCGCAGCGGTATGACAACGTTCATGTTCACGTAGCTTACAGTAAGCCGTTAAAAGAGAATCTTGTGGGCCGAGACTATGACAGTAAGGGGTACGTGGACGTAGAGCTTTTAAAAAAAATACTCCCTGGAAACGAAGCTTGTTTTTACCTTTGCGGACCTCCCCCGTTCATGAAATCACTTTTTAACGGGCTACTCGAGTGGGAAGTCCCTGAATATCATATTAACTATGAGTTTTTCGGCCCTGCCTCTCTACTAAAAGACAGAGCAAAAGTTTCTACCCCCAAACGCGAAGCGGAGGTAGTGGATTGCTCGAGTGAGATTGAGGTAGAATTTTCCAGATCAGGGGTTAAAACAAACTGGGACCCGTCATTTGAGAGCATATTGGACCTGGCGGAGGCAAACGGTTTAAGCCCGGACTACAGCTGCCGCTCAGGGATATGTCATACATGCATGTGCGGACTTGAAGACGGGGAAGTTGAATATGTTGAAGAACCGCTTGACCCTCCGGAAGAAGGCTGTGTACTCATCTGTGTTTCCAAACCCAGGAAAAATATAGTGGTCGATATTTAATATGCTCACGAGAATAATCCCTCAGCGCTTAGGAAAGGAACTGGATAAGTGGGTTGAATATTACAACAGGAATTACCTGCATTCTGCTCTTGGCTACCACACACCTATTCAGGCGGAAGTGGCGTATCACAAGAATACAGATGAGGATTTGTTAAATGCCGCTTGACCAAAGAGTAGCGGGAAAACTTTTAATTTCTTTCAACTTATAGTAACATAAGGTTATCCATCTATTCTTTAAAGAGGATAGAGATAATGAAATCAATAACCCCAAATGCTTTAGAGAAAGTATTTCAGCACTTTCAAAAAGCTTTTGACCTTTTCACTTTAACATTATTTCTCTTTTCATCATTTCTTATTCTCAATCAAAACACAGAGGCACAGCAACTCGTCTGCCCTATGCGTGCAATAGAACAGATAACGGATGAGACGGCTGGGGGGTAGTGTTCGTCCGTCAATAAATGCAGACGGCACGCGTATTGCCTTTGATTCCTCTGCAAACATCAACGGGGGGAACCCTGAGGGGAACTTTGAGATATACCTGGCGGTTTGCTTCGAACCCCAGCCCATCCCGACCCTGTCCGAATGGGGACTTATAGCCATGGCGGGAGTATTAGGAATAGTAGGATTTATGGTTATTAGAAGAAGGAAAGCGGTTGCATAAATACTTCAAGATTCATCCTATCCCCCTTTAGGGATTCAGGTGGGGGTTGTATAAGAAGACTGTTATGTATAGCTCCCACCTGTCATATATTTAAAAAAGAGTAAAACCAAGGGGAGCTTCGGCTCCCTTTTTTTGTTTAGTTTTAATATCCCTAAATCCAACTTAAAGTTTACTTGACAAAAGGGGAGCAGTACTGCAGTACAGAATTACCAACTATGATACTTGAAGAAAAATATCATAAGTGGGAAACAATGATAAGTAGATTAACAAAAGCAAGATAAATATTGAAGATTAAACAAACCCCTGATTTAGACCATCGAGTTGATTAAATTGTTATGTCTTGTCCTTTTTGCAGGACCAAAAATATAATGCTCCGATATAAAGACATGTTAATCCCACCAAAATCATGCCCCCCCAAAGTGAGATGGGCAAGAAGTATGACACATTACTACCATCCGTTGCAATAAGATATACCCACTCATCAAGGGCTAAGCTTAATCCAATGCCAAAAATAGCCGTTGCCAGGTCTAGAATTCGTCCTGGATTGGGAAATAAAATTAGAGGGATACCTCCAATGGTGACTAATAGAAGCCCTGTATATAAGTGGTGAATATTATATCCAGCCACATTAAAATCTGCGTTTGGGTAGAAAAAAAGCCACACTCGAATGACCGCAAAGGTAACCACTAAAGATAAAACTAGTATTTTAGCTCGAGTTTTATTTATTGAAGGCATAACATCTTATTAAAAGGAAATTTATTCCTCACTTTCTTCTTTCTCAAAATCAAGCGCGCAGGAATTTATGCAGTAACGAAGCCCACTCGGATTGGGACCGTCAGGAAAAACGTGGCCCAAATGCGCGTCGCAGCTACTACAAATAACCTCTGTTCTCATCATTCCGAGACTTTTGTCAGCTTCAGTAGTTACATGTTCGTGGTTTGCAGGCTCCGAGAAACTGGGCCAGCCTGTACTTGAGTCAAACTTTGTATCGGATCTGAATAGTTCCTTTCCACAACCCACACATTTGTACACGCCTTCTTCTTTGTGGTTATGGTACTTTCCAGTAAAAGGTCTCTCAGTTCCTTTTTGTCTAGTTACATAATGCTGCTCTTCAGTCAGCATTTCACGCCATTCTTCGTCAGTTCTTTTAATTTTTTTAGTCATTGTTTTCTATCTCCTTATGAGATTTTACTAAACTAACACCTGTCTTCCATTAAATATACAATAGTAATAATCTATCAGAAATACGAGTATAAGCCTAAAAAGGTTTTAAATTAGTCTGAAATTTATATGCTAATCCGGTTTCATTCTCTCAATTGTAAACCAGGCTACAAAAGCGCCTAATAGCACTAATCCGGCGGAGATAAGCATCATTAATCTAAAGCTGGCTAAAAAGGATCTATCAATTGCGCCTCTAATATAAGTCTTAGTTTCAGTCTCAACGTTCTCCGGTATATCAATCAGTAATATCTTGATACGCTGATCATCAATGTACTGTCTCGTCTCTTGTTGCAGATCTATAGAGTCAAGCTCATAATCTAGACTCCTACTAAATGTAGATAATGCAAATACTCCCATTGCGGCAATAGCCAAAAGCCCGGCTATTCGACCCACCGTATTATTGATACCGGATGCTACACCTGATTCTTTAAGCTCTACAGATCCCATTACCGCAGTTGTTACAGGCGGTATAATAATAGCCATCCCTATTCCTAATATGGTAATGGCTGGGAAAAATGTTGTCCAATAGCTACCACCAATACCGGGCAGAGTAAATAGATAAAAACCGATAGATGCTAGTATTGTGCCGGCGATTATAAGTAATTTGGCACCGTATTTTGCAACGAGTCCTCCTGCCCAGGGAGAGAACAAAAAGAGAACAATTACAAGAGGAACAAAAGCAAGACCTACACCTACAGCCGAGTAACCTTGTAGCTGTATAAGATTAAAGGGAATAAAGAATATCGCCCCGCTCCATGCAGCCCAGAAGAGTAATGAAATAAAGTTTCCACCACTAAAAGTCTTTGACTTAAAAAGATTAAGAGGCATCATAGGAGAAGATGTCCGACTCTCATAGAAAAGAAAACCTAACAGGAAAAGCCCCCCTGCAATGAAAGGGATAATAACTTTTGGATGTCCAAATCCAATGTTGCCTGAATCAATTAATCCAAACACTATGCAGCCTAAACCCAACGTTGCAAGTAACGAACCCCACAGATCAAGCTTTTCATCTCCGTTACCTTTTTTACTCTCAGGAATCCGCCAATAAAGAACCCCCAGAACAATTAACGCAAGAGGAACATTGATAAAGAATACATAGCGCCAAGAAAGGTTCTGTGCAAGCCATCCACCCAAGATAGGACCCAGAGTAGTTGTTATAGCCGTAAAACCAGACCAGATTCCAAATGCTCTCCCCCGGTGTTCATCACTAAAAGATATATTCACAATCGCCAGACTTCCGGGTATTAGAAGCGCTCCTCCTGCCCCTTGAAAAGCTCTGGCTATAATTAGTTGGCTTGTATTCGGTGAGAGACCGCACCATATAGAAGCTCCCGTAAACAATACTACCCCAAGCGCGAAGATTCTCTTTCTTCCAAACTTATCTCCAAGCGATCCCCCCAAAAGCATGAGCGACGACATAAAAAGGGCATACGCTTCCATTATCCACTGTACCTGGGGGATTGTAGCGTTAAGCTCTGATTGAAGCACCGGTATAACTACATTCATAGCGGTACTATCTATAAAGGCCATCCCCGAGCCGAGAATAGTCGCTAGTAATACCCACCTTCCAACGCTTTTACTTACTGGGAAATTTGCAGAGGTTGTATCAATACTATCCTGGGATGAAGCTGTGCTAGTCATCTATCTCCTTTAAGACCCCTGTAATGTTCTCAATGGTATGTGGAATGTCAACAACAGGAGGAGCAAAATTATCTTTATCGTATCCGGTTAATGGTACCCGAACTGGGGATACTCTCTTTGTATTTCAAGTAATTAGTTTGTATAACCGAGGTCCTTAGATGATAGATATGGCAGTTAGAACTCATTCGGAGAGAAATAGGGCTCTAATAGACTAAATTAATGATTCTTTACCAGACTGTCCTCAAATACCTCCCATCAGCCTCCAAGTGCTTTATAGACTGGAATAAGGTTTACAACTACATCGCTCTCGCTTCCTAGTTACCTTTTGCTTTCCATTTTGGAGATTATGAGACCAAATGTGGATCTCATTTCCAGTCGACTCAATGTTCTCTGAATAGAGGTCAGATTCCCTTGGAAAATTACTAATATTTAATTTCGTGATATAACTTCCCGTGATATGTACCGAGCAGCCTGGAAAAGACCTTGTTCGACAGAAGCTTTACTATTATATCTCCAATACGGGGTGATATCGCATCAGCAAGAAGTAACAACTTGGGCTGAAATGGAACTATTATTCTCGCATGATTGTAGTACACACCATTAACAACAGCCTTCGCAACTGATTCTACAGATATCGGGGTCATCCCTCTAAATGGCGGAGGCATATCCTCGGGTCTAACATGATCTAGAAGAGGGGTTCGTGTTAAAGCGGGATGAATAATCGAAACGTTGATTCCACTTCCGGAAAGTTCCTGTCTTAATGAATCAGTGAATGCGGAAATGGCGTGCATAGCTGAAGAGTATCCCCCAAAATGAGGAAAGGCCTTTCTACCTACAACCGAAGACATATTCATAATATGACCCGAACCCTGCTTTTGCATCACTGCTAGAACTTCCTTTGTTGTGTAAACGGTTCCGAAGTAATCGACATCTATCATTTTCTTTGTATTTTCAATAAAGTTTTCATCCTCTATGCGGCCAACATATGAACTCCCTGCATTATTAAAGAGGACATCAATTCTGCCAAATTGAGACAAAACTTCTTCAACCATCTCGTGAACCTGTCCGCGCAATGTGATGTCTGTTGGTACTACCAACACACTAGGGTTAAAGCCTCTGATCTCATCCGCCACTCTTTCCAGCTTTTCAGCAGAGCGGGAAACCAATACTGTTTTTGCACCTTCCCGAGCAAATTCAAGTGCAGAAGCCTTTCCGATACCGCTCGAGGCTCCCGTTACTATGACAACCTTATCTTTAAACCTTTCTTTATTATTCATTTTTTAATACCTCCCTGCTTTAGTAAATTGTTGTATTTATTTTTCTCAAACTTACACTGCAACTCGGTGTTCATTAACGGTTCTTACTGCATGGTTCGGCTCAAGGAGAGCAAGCCGCTTCTGCTTGGCCGTCACCATCCATTCTTCGCTATCGTGAGCCAAGACTGAATCGATCAATAGAGGATATCCACGTTCAGACTCCCACTTGTCTAGATCCGGCACTTTAGTCAACATCGTTTTTGTCATGAGCCAAAGCGCTCCAACCTTGTTTCCTATCTTAAAGCCGGGGAACACTAGCTCTGGGTATTGGATATAGCGGCGTGCGGTGGTCTCGAAGTCTTCAGGGGGGTGTCCCGTAACCTGCTCTACATGATCCGTTGGAGCGCCGATAGCATAAGTGCCGCCGCGGAGCTCCTCTGCGTAGTGGCGGAACTGAGCAATCTCGAAGTTCGAAAGTCCCAAGGCTTTGGCAGCCTTGGCAAACATCCAGATCGGAACGTCCTGATAAATAACCTTGCGATCCAAAACACGACCGAAGACATCCGCCACTTCGTGCCCGGAAATAAGCTTAGGACCCGTCGGTCGGTAGTTCTTGCCGATGTGTGCAGTAGGATGCTCCAGGACGCCGGCAGCAACAAAGGCGATGTCCTCGTTGGAGGGTGGTGCGTTTAGACCTTCTCCAAAAGGCAGCATCAGCCTTCCAAAGTGCGCCACAGCTGGAAGTCCAAAAAAGTAGGTAAAGGCAAACATTCCGGGATTGATGTAAACGACGTCGACCGTAGGCATCCACTGATAGATGTTGTTTGCGAGCCAGTGCTCACGTTGGTGGATCGACGGGTGAGTAGGATGCGGGTTCCAGGCTGTCAAAAGAGCCACTACCTCTAGCCTCGCTTCCTCTGCAGCCTGAGCAAAAAGCATCGAGCCATGCAAGAGATTAGGAGCGAATGGCAAACAGTAATAGGCGCGCTGGACATCGACGAGCGCCTTACGAAGGTCCCGCATGTCGTTCAGGTCGCCGACGAAGATCTCAGCACCGGCTTTCCTAAGGCGCTCGGAGCGCGCATCGTGTCTGCGTACGAACGCACGCACCGGAAAACCTTTCTCTAAGAGTTGGGTTACGACTACCGACCCAGTATGTCCTGCAGCTGATGTGACAAGTATTCTTGGTTTATTCATTTAATGCCTCCTTCATTGATATGTTCAAGATACTGAAATCAATGGGGCAGTTTCAACTGATCGGAGTAGAAGGAGATAGAAGAAATCAGGCGTACAGTGGGAGTTTGAGCAAGAGACTATAGTAGCGTTGTTTCAGGTTAGCAAGGAATGGGCAAACAGCCAAGAAAAATATGCCTGCAAGACTCTACTGGAGCGCAAATGTGGATTACATCCCTTAATTCACACTCTG
>DAOVUC010000035.1 GCA_030632765.1 Candidatus Dadabacteria bacterium | reverse complement strand
TTGTTATTGGACTCTTCAAAGTACCTCTCGATCCTAATCCAGGCCATATCACGTCTTTTTGCAACCATTTCCTTACCAACAAAGGCAACGTTGTTCTCCGCATAACAAGCAGTAACACACGCGCCGCACCCCACACATTTTTGAAGATCTATAGCCATTCCCCAGCGATACCTATCGTACTTTCTCGGAGGATAAAAATCAGGCTCATGATGCTCTTCGTGATGTAGGCCCTTCTGTAGCTCAGTTAGGGAAATAGATTGTGCAATATCTCTATCATGTTGTGTTGTCGTATATTGAGTCTGAACAAATTGTTCGTGTTTTTGAACTTTTGAAGCCTTTACTTTTGTTGAAAGCCAGGCAAAACCTCCTGACAACTCATCAGTGGACAAAGGAAGTATAGTGATTGGGTTTACGCCCCTGCCCTTAGCGTATCTGCCGTAGCTTGTATGCCCCTGGCCTATCATTACTGAAAGCGTGTCGGGTCTGATTCCCTGGTATACGTACACCTGGGTTTCAATCACTCCCTCTGGAGACTCTATAGAGAGAAAATCTCCAAGTTTAACATTTAGCTTCTTAGCAGTATCGGGATGCACCTCAACCCATGAGCCCCAAACACCTGTAGTAATTGCTTCGGGAAGCTCTTGAAGCCAGGGCTTATTCGCCCCTCTTCCGTCGTAGTAGCGGTAGGAAGGATAAGCCATGAAGTAAAAATCCCCTTCGCCCTCGAACTCAGGTTCTCCAAATTCAATTCTTGAAACTTCAGAAGATATTGAGACTTGTTTAGTAACCGCGTCTTTATAATATCCGCCGTTTTCAAGAGAATCTTTCCAGAAAGCTTCAAAATCAGCCCCTGCAGTGGAGCCTGTCCATATCTCTTTCCATGAATCGCGCAAATAATCGTAATATGTCGTTTGAGTGAACCTGCCGTTTAACTCTTCAACTTGGCCGCTTAGAGATAAAATGACATCCCCTGTGCCTTTAGTATTAAAGACGGGAGACATAACCGGTTGTATTAATCCCTGTACGCTCTCTCTAGGTGAATAGTCTCCCCAGCTTTCAATCGGCGTGTTATCAGGGAGAATAAGATTCGCAAGCTCCGTAGTTTCATCCATAAAACTCGAAAAACTTACAATAAATGGAACTTTGCCGGCCGCCTCAATAAAGTTTAATTGTTTAGGTAGTGTAAATGCTGGGTTCACATCGTATATGAAAAGTATATCAACTTCGCCATTTTCCATCGAACTTACAAGAGAGGTAATATCCTGGAACGAATTCGCATTTGATATTGTTAAGGTATCGCCAAAATCAACCGTCTCCCCTATATTTCCCGCAACATAATTCAATATATTAATTGCAACCAGCGTCTCTGTTGCATTTGTTGAAGTTACTGAAACTCCGCCTCCAATTGCAAGGCTTGGCTGCATTGTGGAAAATTCTTTAGCTATCTGAGTTATTGTCTGCTCGGGAACACCGGTGGTTTCAGAAACTTTGCCCGCAGTGTATTGAGACAACATTCCCCCTAGTCCCCCGCCCCCGTTTGGGGAGTGTCCGCTTTGGACTATGGCGTTTGCGATTCCAAGTGCGAGCATACCCTCTGTACCCGGCTTTATAGAAACCCACTCATCAGCGCTGGAAGCTGTCAGTGACGCTCTTGGCTCTACATGGACAAATTTGCCCATGGTTTTGTCCTTAAAACTATGCATCTTGCTAAACTGCTTCGTATACTCAACAGGAGAAAGCCATGTTTCAATAAAATCCGCTCCGAATGAAAGCAGATATTTTGTTTTATCTATGTGGTATGTCGGAATCTTATCTATTCCGAAAGAAATTCTGTTTGCTTCTTTTAGCGGTTCATGCGCAAATGTTTCATACTGAAGATGCTTTCCGCCCAAAGCATCCATCCATTCACCAACCAATTTACCCAGTGTCCCGGATATGTGGTTAGACAAAAATACGATATTTCCGGCCTTGCCGTTACCTCTAAGTTCTTCAATTTTCTCAGTTAATGTTTTTTCAGCAGCTTCCCAGCCGATTGGCTGAAGTCCTCCGCCATCATTTTTAGAAAGCGGGGATCTTGTACGATCGGGATTATAAAGACCTTGAAGAGCCGCTTGTCCTCGGGCACAACTTGCTCCGGAGTTAATCGGGCTTTTAGAATTCCCCTCAATTTTAATTGCTCGTCCTTCACGGTTTTTAACTAAAATTCCGCAGCCTGCGGGACATTCCCTGCAAGTGCTGGCATACCAATTGGGGACTCCGGGAATTATACCTTCCGGTGGAATAACGTAAGGGATGATTTGCTCAACCGGTGGGGAGCATGATGAAGCAACAGCGGCAGTACCGCCGGCCACACCTATTATTTTAAGAAAATCCCTTCTTTTAATACCACCCTTCTTATCTTTGGACATCTCATCCTCCACTTAATAATGACAGGTCAAACAATCCTTTAAGTGTGTAAGTTCTTCGTGATCCTTAGCATTTTCAGTATGGCATGTAATACAAAATCCCATATTCATTCTGTATGCAGGATAAACCTGATCCATTTCAACTACATCACCGTGACACTGCGCGCACTCAAAACCGCGTTTGACATGACGCTTGTGAGTAAAGCGTAGATATCCCGGCGTTGAATTAACCTTTGTCCAAGGGATGGGCTCTTTATTTGCCCAGTATTCCCTCACTTTGCTTATTTCATTTTTAATATTAATTGTGGTACCGTCAAAATCGTAATCAACATCGCGACCCACGATATGCTGGTGACATCCCATACATTTTTTTACCGACGGTATACCCGGATTCGGAGACACATCTACAAAACTGTGACAATATTGGCAAGGAAGTTGATCTTCACCGGCGTGTATCTTATGACTAAATCGTATTGGCTGAACCGGCCCCTGATCACTACTTTCAGCATTATAAAAATAAAAACCAAGAAGAATAACTATAGATAGTACAGGCACTGAAAGTATTTTGATACCTTTTTTCATCCTTTTTACCTTATTTCCATCCTTTTTATCTTAGCTCTGGAATGTGTCCATTAGGAAAGATTAAGTCCTAAGTTCTTAAAACGCCTACTATTTATATCATGCAGTAGAAATCTGTCAAGTTTTGAGACACTTTTTTGTAAATAGCAATAATTTGTTAACTTAATATGAAATATTATGCCTAGTCTTTGATCAAAAAAGCAGATTCTCAAACTACTCCCTACTCTAAAGAAGACAGAAATTCTTCTAAAACAAAAGAACCGCCCAACTCTTTAGATAAAGATGATGACGCTGTATCCCTGATATTGCCAATCTCACCCTTTTCTACCGATATCGAATTATCATTAGGAAATACCCCTAGTATATTAACCCCGGTCATGCCAAGAATTAGCTCAGGGTTAGTTTGCTCGGGAAGTCCCGGATCCCATGGATAATTACTAATTACAATACCAGCCACATCGAGCCCTCTTTTCTCAGCCGACTCCAATGTTAAAAGCGTATGGTTTAATGTCCCAAGACTAGGGCGTGTAACAATCAGAACAGGCAAATCTAAATCCGACGCGAGGTCGGACATAAAATAATCCTCTAAAATGGGTACAAGAAGTCCACCTGCGCCTTCTACAATTACAGCATCATTTTCCGCACACAACCTTGTATAAGAATCCTTAATCTTATCTATATTGATTCTTTCTCCAACAAGCATTGAAGCGGCTAAAGGAGCTAGTGGATCAGGAAACATGAAAGGGCATGAAACATCAAGCGAGTAATCTGTACCCAGGACCTTTTGCACAAATTCGATATCTGTAGGACCACTTACTATAGTACCGGTCTGTACTGGTTTCATTAATCCAATGCTTTTGCCGACTTGTATTAGATTCCAGACAATAGCTGCGGTTATTACAGTTTTTCCAACCCCTGTATCTGTGCCTGTAACGAATATACCCTTTGGAAATGTATTCATCTTAGTGAGCTATTATAAGTAATTTGATCAAATCTGTAAAACTAAAGAGGTTCACACACTATAAGCCAAGCTCTTTTACCTTTTCTATGACTTCATGAGAGTGGCTCGCAGTTTTGACTTTGGTCCACACGTGTCTTATTACTCCGGATTTATCTATTAAGAAAGTTATACGTCTGGCAGAGCCATGATCGCTCTGCGCTCCATAGGCCGTGATAATCCCCTTACTCTTATCACTAAGAAGAGGAAAATTAAGATCAAATTTATTCCTGAAGCTCTCATGCGATTTAACTCCGTCAGTACTAACGCCGAGCACTTGAACACCTAGTTTTTGTAGCTCATCCATTGTGTCCCTCATAGAACACGCCTCTTTTGTGCATCCCGGCGTGTTGTCCTTTGGATAAAAATAGAGGGCAACAGTGCTATGTTCCTTATAATCACTTAATTTTATCTTTTCGCCGCCATAAGTTTCAGCCTCGAATCCTGGCGCTATGTCCCCTACTTTAGGCATATTACTCATTATAAATCTCCTCTTTAAATAGACTTTTACTTAAATGCCTGGATTAAATTTTGAGTATAAAGGGAATAGATAAAACCAACAAGAAAAATGGGTTTAAATCATACCCATACTTTGTTGAGCCTCTTCACTCATCTTGCTTGGGTCCCAGGGCGGGTCCCAAACTATGTCAATATCAACCGAATCTACCCCCGGGATTTCTTCGACCACCAACTTTGACTCTCCGGCTATTTGAGTTGAAGCAGGACAACCCGGAGCGGTCATGGTCATGGAGATTAAGACCTTTCCCTCTTCTATGTCAATGCCGTAAATTAGGCCCAGATTGACTATGTCTATAGGGATTTCAGGATCATAGACCTCGCTTAAGACCTCAAGTATTTTCCCCTCTGTAACCTTGCCGCCCGCGTCACTTGAGCTTTGTTTATTTGCAGGTTCTGCTTCTTTGGCAACTTCCGTATTAGAATACTCTTGTTCTTTGGATAGGACTTGTTCTACGTTGTTTTCTGTATTTATTTCTTTAGGCTCAGCAGATACTTCTTGAATAGAAGTCTTTAACCTTTCATCTTTCTCAGCTTTGCTTTCGTTGTTTAAAAGCCTGCTGAGCATGTTTCCGATGCCCATATTCGGACCCCCTCGCATATTTTCTATACTTATTAACATAAGGATACATTTATAAAGATGTATTTCAAAGAGATAATGATTGAAGACTACTTTTCGGAATAGTGAAATTCAGACATAAAAAGCCCTAATTAAAGGGCTTCTTATGTTGATATTTATAATTAGAGGGATTCTTTTACAGCCGCTATAGCCGACTCATAGTTGGGTTCTGTTGCTACTTCCGGAACATATTCCACATGTCTCACTACATCATCCTTATCCACTACAAAAAGTGCCCTTGCAAGCAAACGATGCTCCTTGATTAAAA
Organism: Candidatus Dadabacteria bacterium; assembly: GCA_030632765.1. Taxonomy (GTDB): domain Bacteria; phylum Desulfobacterota_D; class UBA1144; order Nemesobacterales; family UBA2774; genus CR02bin9. The sequence goes on along the minus strand of DAOVUC010000035.1, from coordinate 4,658 downwards.
CTCCATACGCCTCACCAAAGGACGCGTCTTTGTAGTCGGATGCGGTTTTAACTTTATCAATACCTTCTGCTGCGCAATACCGGCTAAGAGCAAAAGGAAGATCCATGCTTAATGTCAGAATCTCAACATCGTCACCAAGATCGACCGCTTCTTCGTTGAACCTTTTGGTCTGTACATCACATACCGGGGTATCGACCGAAACAATGACATTAAAAACCTTTACCTTACCCTCCAAATCTTTAAGGGTAATAGGTGCTCCAAGACCTTTTAAAGCTGTAAAGTCAGGCGCTTTATCGCCAACCTTAACTTCAGAGCCAATTAGAGTTAGCGGGTTTCCTTTTAACGTTACAACCCCTGTTCTTTCTTCTGCCATGATAATAATTCCTCCTGAGTTTTTAGTACAGAATGTTTAATAAAACCGAATCAATGCTATATAGAATACCTTTTAATGTCAACATGAAGTCCGTCTAATATGCATGCAAGAGAGCGTAAAGCATCAGCGAAGTTAATTAGCTACTCGACTATCAATTTCCCGCGGTACATTGCCATCTGGCAGGTAAATTCATACTCACCTTTTTTCTCAGGCGTAAAAGTCAGATCATACGGAGTGCCCACCACAAGATCGGCACTTATATCAAGGCCTGAGAACAGCACTTTCTCCGCACAGGGATTGCTGTCTTTACGAATGAAACGCAGAGTTACCGACTCTCCTGCCTTGGCGTGTATTACAGAGGGTTCATATATGCCAGAGTCCACAACAATGTCCAAAACACTTCCCTCTACACGGGCCTCGGAGCGGTTTTTGAATATCCAGAACCACCAGACTATAAAAGCTATTAGAACAAGCCCTGTTAAGTTAATTATGATTTCCATTTTATGGTTTAAACCACCTGAGCCTATTAGCGTTTGTTACAACTGTAAGTGAGGATAGAGCCATAGCAGCTCCGGCTATTATAGGATTTAGCAAAAGTCCCGTAAATGGGAACAGTATCCCAGCTGCTATTGGTATAGCAAGCGAGTTGTAACCGAAAGCCCCAACAAGATTTTCTTTAATATTTCGGAGCGTTGCTTTTGATATTGCTATCGCGTCAGCAACTCCGTGCAGTGAACCCCGCATTAGAGTTATATCCGCGCTTTCAATTGCCACATCTGTTCCCGTGCCTACTGCAAAACCTACGTCAGATCCCGCCAGTGCCGGGGCATCATTTATTCCGTCCCCCACCATAGCGACCTTCTCCCCTTTCTCTTGAAGCTTGGTTATTTGATCCGCTTTATCCTGAGGCAGCACTTCGGCTATAAAATCATCCACTCCTACAAGACCCGCTACTGTCTGTGCAGTTGCCCTGTTATCCCCTGTAAGCATTACAACTTTAATACCTAAATCCTGAAGTCTTTTGATTGCTTCTTTTGAATCCACTTTAATAGGGTCTGATATACCTAATAACCCCGCCGCCTCCCCGTCTACCGAGACGAAGATAACAGTCTGACCCATCTTGGACAACTTCTCAGACATTTCAAGTAATGATCCTAATTTTACTCCACTGTCTTGCATTAGCTTACGGTTACCCAAGAGTACTGTCTTTTGTTGATAAACTGCCCTCACACCATGCCCCGAGACCGCTTCAAATGATTCTATGGATTTGAGTTCAACGTTTTTTTCCTTTGAAGCCTCTACAACGGCTTCGGCAAGCGGGTGCTCAGAATTTGTTTCAACGCTTGCGGCAATCATTAACAATTTCTCTTCACTCCACGAAGAGGTAGGCTCTAGGGCAGTTACCACGGGTTTTCCCTCTGTAATAGTCCCTGTTTTATCGAGCACAACTGTAGATATCTCGCCAGACTGTTGCAGGGCATCGCCCCTTCGTATAAGTACGCCATATTCAGCGGCTTTCCCGACCCCTACCATTACGGAGATCGGCGTTGCCAAACCTAAAGCGCAAGGGCATGCAATGATGAGAACGGCCATTGTCGTTACAAGCATGTATGTCAATTGGGGTGAGGGGCCGAAATTAAACCAGGCAAGCATAGTAAGCACCGCAATTATTAATACGGTTGGTACAAATATTGATGATACTTTATCTGCCAGACGACCGATTTCAGGCTTAGCGTTCTGAGCCTTACGAACCATTTCTATTATTTGAGATAGCGCAGTGTCTTCACCAATCCTGGTTGCCTTAAATAAAAAGCTCCCTGATTTGTTTACAGATCCTCCCACTACCTCATCTCCAACTTTCTTTGAAACCGGAACGGGCTCACCTGTAAGCATAGACTCATCAACATGTGAGGAGCCCTCAGTTAATTCACCGTCTACCGGTATCTTTTCCCCGGGCCTCACGCGAACAATATCATCCATTTGAACTTGTTCGATCGGAATATCAACCTCACTGCCCTCTCTTAGCACTCTCGCGGTCTTGGGCTGAAGCCCGATAAGTCGTTTTATGGCTTCCGACGTCTTGCCCCGTGCTCTCATCTCAAGCGCAGAGCCCAGATTTATAAAGGTAATTATTAAAGTTGCGGTATCAAAATAAACGTGCCTTGCGATTTCAGAGACTGCGTCAGGAAAGATAACAACAAAGCTTGAATACACCCATGCAACTCCAGTTCCTATAGCAATCAGGGTATCCATATTAGCATTATGATTTTTAAAAGATTTAAGGGCGCCTACAAAAAACCGCCCTCCCGCGTATGTGAGTACAAAAAGTGCTAGAAGGGAAACTATCCCCCAGGAGACCTGCCCTTTAAATGAAGTGATTTCAGGAAGAAGCCCAAGCATAGTTACCGCGACAATAGCTAAACTTATTATCCCCGCGATAACTGTTTTTTTAAGGAGCTCTTTATAGTGAGCCAAATCCTTATTTTCTCTTTCGGAATCTGTCTTATCTTCGGCTATTGAAGCAGTGTAGCCTGATTTACTAATGGCTTGAATTAATATATCGACCGGCACATCACCTGAGACAACCACAGACCGATCGGCAAAATTGACCTGCACCTCATCAACCCCCGGAACGGATTTTAACGCCGTCTCAATAGTGTCAACACAACCCGCGCAACTAATATCAGACACATAAAGCCGCTTCGATGTCCCAGATTTGTTATTCATAGAATCCGCCGTTTTACTCATAAGTGATAGAACATATCAGTGAAACAATAAAATATACTACATAATATACATTTAATTTTATCAAATATAATGGCCTTCAATGAATATAATAGAAAAAAGAAGAGTTACATCTTAGATTTTTATAGGGTAAACATTATATTTAATACTATTTACCAATTATTAGGAATAGTCCTATAAGCATACGATTGGACACTTTTTTTAGTAAGCAGAAATCACCAAATAGAAAGAGGCATTGCATTTATATCTAAAATAGGTAGTATATATCATATGGCAACAAAAAAGAAAAGCCCTACAAAGAAGGAAACTTTAGATAAAGCTATTTATGTTAAAGCGTCTCAAGAATTTGTAGACATGCTGAACGAATCACAATGGCATCTTCGCATGAAGCCCGCTCAGATTGTAAGAGAATCTATAGTCGAATACCTAAAAAGGCACCTTCCAAAAGAAGTTAAAGACAAACTCCTTAAGAACACCAAAAAATAGCCGGTTCTTAAATTTAGCTCTCTCAAAACAATATACTCTAATCAATAACACAGGGGTTGGATTTCATCCGTTTGGCATGTTTATCGATTTTAATCAGAGTTGTTTTTCGGATCTCCATTTTGATGAAAAAAGGTTAATATGGGTTCAAAAGCCGTATTTCTTGATAGAGATAAAACAATATTACTACCTAAAGGTGGCGAAAAATATATTTATAGAGCAGAAGACTTTCATATTTCGGATAAGTACATCCGCGCCCTAAAAGAACTCGTGGACTATGAATGCTTATTATTTGTAATTACCAACCAGGGACGAATCGCACGGGGGCATCTAACAGAAGACGACGTAGAGGAACTGCACGAATACCTGGACTTAATACTTAAACAAAATGGGGTCCATATTTCAGAGTTTGAGTATTGCCCGCATAATCCGAGAGGAACATTGCACCCTTACAATATAATATGTGAGTGCAGGAAGCCCAAAACCGGGATGATAGATTCAATCCGTAATTCGTATGATATAGACATACCTAATTCATGGATGATTGGAGACTCATACATCGATATGATTGCCGGTAAAAAATCCGGGCTTAGAACCATACAGGTTCTTACAGGTTCAGAAACATCTTCCGAATATGCCGACTTTATAGAAACTGATTTAGTTAAAGCGGCAAGTAGGATATTGACTAAAACACAATCACTCTAGAGCATACATATAACCATCGTTGCTCCCAAAATAAACCACTCCTTTATCAATAGCCGGAGATGTCTCTATTTCTCCCTTTGTTTTAAATCTCCAAAGCTCCTCTCCACTTTCTATATCCAGTGCATATAGGTTCTTATCATTACCCCCAAAATATAGAACGGAGCCGGCAACTGAAGGTGAGGATAGGGCACGGACAGTCTTAAATTCCCATATGCGTGAGCCTGTTTTCTTATTAAATGAGTACATACTGTCAACTCCACCTATAAAGACCATGCTGGCATCTACGGCCGGAAAAGAGTAAACCCAATCAAGAATGCCCCCGTCAGTTCTACTATCCCAAAGGAGATTTCCG
>DAOVUC010000169.1 GCA_030632765.1 Candidatus Dadabacteria bacterium | reverse complement strand
GTTGTTGAAACCGGGAGCCCGGTTCTTGCGGTAAAGATTACCCAGGCGAAAGCCCCTAAACTAATAGCTATTGGAAAGCTCTGAGTTAAATCGATTGTAGATTTTATAATTCCATCTGCAGAAAATGTTCTTACTAATTCGAGTGCAAAAACTGACGCGACAAGCCCTCCCACTACAGTCCATACTGTGCCCCATACTATGGCTTTTCTATAACTTGTGACGCCGCTTCCAACTAGGGTCGCAATGCCCTTTGAGACATCGTTTGCACCGTTTGCGAATGAAAGGAGAATTACTGCTGCAAGTAATAAGTAAATTATTAACATTTGCTCTCTGCAGTCCCTTTAAAACTACCAAGTTGGCTGTTTAAATCATCCAGGGTGTCAATATCTATTAAGGTTTCTAATAATTCGAAACTTAGCTTTTTCTCTTTGATTCTTTCAAGTGTTTGATTGAGCACACGGTCGGTACTCCACTCTATTTCTTGGAAGATTTCGGGTATGTGGTTATTTAATCCCAGCAAGTAATAACCACCGTCCACAACCGGACCCAAGACTACGTCAACATCTTCAAGTGAGTTGATTGCCTGAGTTATGGTTTTGGATGAAACATCAATACAGTCAGTGCCAATAATGACTACTCTTTCAGATTCGGAGGAAAAAACTTCTTTAAATGCATTTGATATTTTATCTCCCAAAGTATCGCCTCTTTGGGGGGCAAATGGTACTTCCTTTTTCCCGATCCAGTTCCTAATTTCGTATTCTTTATCAGGCGGGTCAAAGAAAATTGCTGTTTCATATCCATTTGATTCTGAAACGTTATCAATAATTGTTTTTGACATTTGCGAATAGATTTCTGCCGCTCTCTGGTCTCCTACATCCTTTGCAAGTCTTGTTTTTACTTTTCCGCCTTCCGGGTATTTGAGGAATATGATAAGAGTGTTTTTTGTTGTGCTATTGGTCATTGTTTTTGATTTATGAAAATATAATTAGGTTTTAAGATATCAAGCTGTTGTGCCGCCGCAGCTGCTTCCGGAGCCGGCAGTACATCCAAAACAATGGGATCCGAACATTATTCTTCGGTTTAGCAGTTTCTGGTAATCGAAATTAAAAATAGTCATAGGTTCATGGTCAATAATTACATCCATCTCAAGCATTTGGTTAAAATCACAGTCATATATCCTGCCGTCGTGGCTAACACTTATAAGGGAACGGCACATTACCCCCTCTGCAGCAGAAGGATTAAAGGCATTCAACAGTTTGGCCATATAGTCATCATAGCCGTCTAATCTCTTTAATTGCTGTTTGAATCTATTGATAGGCATATTAGTGATTACAAAGAGTTTGTTAAATTCTATCCCATATTTTTTGTGGAGTTCACGTTTAAAATCAGCCTCAAGGCCTTCTTGTGGCGCTGGAAGGAATGCGCCCACGGGATTATATACAAAATTTAAAGTCAGACCCGTACCCTCTTTCCCAAAGCCCTGTTCATTAAGTAGGAATATTGACTCAATACTTTTCTCAAATACTCCTTTGCCTCTCTGCTTGTCTGTAAAGTATTGCTGATAGTAGGGAAGCGAAGAGATAACTTCTACCTGATTCTCAGCGTAGAATTCAGGCAGATATTTCTTGCTTTCACCTGTTACAGGGTTCCCGTCCAATGTGACAGTCAGATTGTGTCTTACCATTACGTGCTTATTTAATTTTTTTGCCTCAGTAACCAGGTAATCAAAGTGAGGATTTAATTCGGGAGCACCACCTGTGATATCCAGGTTTTTTATCGAATCATTTAAAGCGAGTATTTCTAAGCAGCGGTCTACCGATTTTAAATCCATTTGCTCTTTTCTTTTTGGTGAGGAGTCCACATGGCAATGAAGGCAAGTCTGGTTACATAGTTTTGTGATGTTGATTTGGAGCGTTTCTATGTTTAGCACAGCAAGATCTATGTTCTTCTGAGAGAGAGTTTCGTAGAAGTTATACTTAGCTTCATCCTGTCTATCTTGGGCAATATCTCTTGGTTTAAGAACAGTAACCTGTGACATTGTAACTCCATTGGTTTATTAAGACCAGTTTTTATAAGTTGCGGTCTTAATTCTATATACGAAAAATTATAGCGCCCCGTTTCTTTCTAATGCATTATGCATTTGAATTCCATGCATTAATGTTATCCCCGCTTCCATAGAAGCTGCTACATGAATAGCTTCGGTCATCTGCTCCGGATCAGCCCCTGACTCCAGGCACTCCGTAGTATATGCGTCGATACAATAAGGGCACTTCTTGACGTGGGAGACCGCAAGTGCAATTAGGGCTTTTTCCCTTTTCGATAGGGCTCCGTCTTTTCCTACAGCCGCATTGTAATAATCAAAGAACTTCTGCATCAAGTCTTTACTGAATTTCCCAATCTCAGGAAAGCGTTTTAAGTCTTTGGAATCGTAATAATCCATATCTAGCCTCCGTTACTGCTTTTACCCTTTATTTTAACAGCAACTGCCGCCGTTACCATTAGTAGCGCTCGGTGAGCAACAAGAGACCTCATGGGTATTCTGATCAGGCTCTAAGATTGTAAACATTCCTTTGTAGGGTATTTCGGATAACTTCTGCGCCGTATCAGTGCATACTTCAACAGCTTGGTTCCTTGCAAACACATGACCCTCCTCATCTATTATTACTTTGAAAGGGCCGTTATAAACAGCGTGTTGACCGACAAATACGCATCCGGCGGTTTTTTCAAACTTGTAGCCTCTTAGGGTAATTGAGCAGAAATCTATATTCTCTATAGTTTTCCAGTGTGTTTTACTGAGCATCTCGATGCCGTAAAAACCGACTTGCTCCAGATATGATAAGAATTGATCCTCAGTCAGGGCTCCTGCTATGCATTCTCCTAAAAGCTGTTCATTATCTCTTATGTTTTCTGGAATTCTTTGGGAGGAGATTATGTCAGACACTACGATTCTACCGTGGTCTTTTAAAATCCTGATCATCTCTTTAAATACTTTTCTTTTATCCGGCGATAAGTTAATAACGCAGTTAGATGTGATTAGGTCTACAGATTTATTTTCGACGGGTATTTCTTCTAGGAAACCTTTTCTGAATTCTACATTATCATAGCCTAGGTTGGAGGAGACTTCGCTCTTGCATTCATTAGCAACTTTGAGCATGTCATCTGTCATGTCGACACCGATAACCTGTCCGTTTGCTCCGGTTTTCTTAGCGGCTATAAAGCAGTCTATGCCTGCTCCCGAGCCCAGGTCTACTACCACTTCTCCCTCCACTATTTGAGCAAGGTTCATTGGGCTTCCACATCCATAAAATCTATCTATTACCTCCCCGGGGATATGACTAGTATCTTCTGTTGGATAGGTTGTGGGACAACAAAGATCCTCTTTAGGATTTTGCGCAGCTTCTTTGTAGTAATCTTTGACAAACTCCCTTGTACTCTCTGATTTTCGCATTTCTTTAAAGCCTCCGTCGATAATTTGCTCTAATAGAAAATATTACCTAATATATGCTTTTAAGAAATATTTTGTTCCGACACCTATGGATGTCGGAATAAACTGTAAACTAAATTTCCTTTTGTTTATAACCGCTAATTTGCAAAAACTCTACTCTACAGAAATTATAATCCAGCACTCTTTATTCTATTGTTTTGAGGATTAGGCGTTTAAGTATTTTAAGACGCGAGTCATCTTTTAAAACTTTAGCGTGCTCTAGCGAGTCCGTAACATATACCATTTAACAATTAGATGTAGCTTTGATTTAAAAGATGCATAAAAATTCTATTTTATCAAATATAAATCTTGAGATTTCGGAATAAATTCTGAATTACAGAACCTATATAAGCAGCCATATTCTGAAAGCTTATTCTCTTTTCAAAATCTTAATGTAGATTACATATACAAAAGGGATAATATACCAATGTTAAAAGCTATAATTTTTGACTTTGACGGAGTCATTGCGGACACAGAACCCCTTCATCTAAAAGCTTTTCAGTTAACGCTCATGGGAAATGGAATTGAGCTTTCAGATGAAGAATATTTTGCACACTATCTTGCTTACGATGATAAAACCCTTTTTAGGGAATGACTAAAAGATAGAAACTTTGAGCATAATGAGGCGCTTATATCTGATTTAATAAATCGAAAGTCAGAGCATTTTGAGAAGGTTGTAGAAGGGAATATTCTCGTTTTAGAAGGTGTTGTGAAATTTATCTCTAAGATTAGCGGTAAATATCCATTGGCAATTGGATCAGGTGCGCTTAGAGGCGAGATTATAGAAATACTTGAGTCTGTGGGATTAAGGGGGAGTTTTGAAATTATCGTTAGTGCCGATGAGGTCATAAACTGCAAACCTGATCCGGAAGTTTTTTTAGAGGCCCTTAGAAGACTAAATAATTTAGATTCAATCTCTGAGGCAATTTTATCTCATGAGTGTTTGGTAATAGAAGATTCCACCTCCGGAATAAAAGCTGCGCATGCTGCAGGGATGAAATGCTTAGCTATCACGAATTCCTATAGCGCTGAGAAACTATCTGAAGCAGAGTCTATAAAAGAAAGTTTGAAAGGTATCTCCCTAAAGGAAATAGAAGATTTATTCTGATTCGGTATCCATAATTTGAGAAATACACTAAGTCCAATTACTATTAAGCTATGGAAATCTACGCTCTAATAATGGCCGGTGGAGAAGGGAAGAGATTTTGGCCGCTAAGCAGTAAATCAAGGCCAAAACAATTTCTTTCCCTAGCGGGTGAGAAGTCACTCATTAGACAAACCGTCGATAGGATAGCGCCTTTAATCCCGATTGAGAGGATCTATGTGGTAACTGGGGAAATGTATGCTGATCAAACCTTGGAGCATCTT
>DAOVUC010000254.1 GCA_030632765.1 Candidatus Dadabacteria bacterium | reverse complement strand
CGAAATGCCAAAATCACCGGCTATAGGTTGCCTAACTCGAAGTCCGTACAAGGTACGTAGGAGAGGATATGCAATGTTGTTCGTGATCGTTCCGTCATATTTATGCCTGGAGTAAATAGGCACTACAAAATCATAGCCATCAAGTATAGGTTCCAAGAAGCTTTCAACCCACTCGGGGGTAATACTCGTAAGGTCCGCGTCAAACAATATTATGGCTTTAGCCCTGAGTTCGGCGGCAACTTTAAGTAAATTGTGTATGTTAAAACCTTTTCCTTTTACACCCTCAGGAGTTGAGAGATATATCTTAGGAACTTCTGTTTTGGTGTTTAGAAAGGCCTCTCTTGTTCCGTCTTTCGAATTGTTATCAACATTAATTATTACAGAAGATTTATCAGGAAAGTATTGTGTAAGACCTAAACTTGCTTGCAGTGTAGGGATAGCTATTGTTTTTGCTTCGTTATATGAAGGAATACCAATTACTATATCCGCGGAACTTACATTATTCGGGTTATCTATACACGATATCAATCAATTTGACTCCTATTTTTATTACAAATTTTCCCTCAGAATTCCATAATATTTTTCTGATGTTCATTTAGTATCGCCCTTCATTTTCAAGATAAATTTATTTGGCGTAAGTGTAATAACCGGGACAGAAGATTCCCATTGCTCAACCCTCGTCATACGACCTTAGAGAAAAATTAAATTAGCCAGCGGTGCTTAAAAGTGGCTTTGTATTTTCCTATGTCCTAGACTCTGACAGGCACCCCGGCCCTTATAATTTCCAAGGAATTAATTCTCTAACTATTTTAGCGGTTTATATAAAACACATATTGTGGCACACATCTTGCACTATCATAAAATTGCATAAGATTGAAAAATTTATAAGGCAAGGGGGTAATAGTTGTGAGTCTAAGGAATATGTGCCGAAAGAATGTTGTATCCGTAAAACCCGGAACTATGATAAATGAAGTAGCAAGGCTTATGGAAGAAAAGAACATCGGAAGCGTAGTAGTCCAGAATGCTAAAGGGAGCGGTGAAAAGGAAAAATTTGGCATCGTTACAGACAGGGACATTGCGCTAAGAGTTGTTGGTAAGAACTTAGACCCTGTAAAGACACCGATCGATGACGTAATGACGCAAAACATGGTGTTGGTTCTTAATGAGAATCTGGGATTATTCGAGGCGCTTGAGCAAGTCCGAAGAAGTGCCGTCAGGAGGTTTCCCGTAGTTGATGTCGATGGAAATTTAAAAGGTATTATTACGCTTGACGATATAATTACACTTTTAGGCAAAGAGATGGCCGATGTGGCAAGTATAATCGAGAACGAGGGACCTTTACTATAAGACCGTCTTCTCTTTAGTGGGCTTAGAACTTATAGAGTTAGATAAGGAAATTCTCTTATGATAGATATTGAGAGAGCCATGCTGGATCCGGGAAGCGTTTTCAGCTCACCTGAAGATGTGGTTAAAACAGAAGGTATAACACGCGAGCAAAAGATTGAAATCCTAAGGCACTGGGAATATGACGCAAGGGAGCTTGAAGTTGCCGCCGAAGAAAGCATGCTGGGTAATAACTCTGACATGTTGGATCAAATATTGGAGGCTCTTAACAAGTTAGGGGCTGAGCATGACCCGCACAGCGATGCGCCTACAAAACAAGGCGGAGTATAATACGGATAATAATATTGTTATGCAATCTCATACTGTCTATCTATTGTTTTTTTCCACATATAGGGCATTTCATCAAGCATCTCTTCAGCAATTCGTCTGATAGCCTTCCCGTTAAAGTCTTTCCCTTTAACCTGAATATCTAAAACCAAGGGCTCGTTTATAGGCTTGCCGATTTGTGAGACAATATACGCATAGGCTTCTTGAGCGTATTGCCCCTCTACTACTTTCTTGCACAAATCAATGGCAAACAGATTGTAGATCTTACCGACATGGCTTATCGGGTTCTTCCCGGCTACAGCCTCTAAGGTCATCGGTCTATATGGGGTTATCAAGCCATTTGCTCTATTCCCCCTTCCTACTTGACCGTCATCACCTCCCTCAGCGCTTGTACCGGTGACTGTCAGATATATGCTTTCCCTTTCATAGCTGTCAGCGGTGTTAATATCAAATTTCATGTTAGACCCGACCCACTCTTGTTCAAGCAAAATTTCTCTAACATTCTTGATCTTATAAATATAATCTTCGAGGGAAGAGATATACCTATCCACAGTCGCTATCGCGACAGTAAGTCTTATTTCTTCTTTATTCCTTATACCCATAACCTTTACATCTTCCCCGACAAATGGGTAAATCCTTTTAACCTCGGGGCTGTTTAAGAATTTCTCAGTTTCATATACAGTTTTCTCAAGTGTATCGAGGGGATAAAATCCGGCCCCTGCGGAAGTATCGTTTGATAACGGCACCTCTCCCTTGCTGAATCTACTAAATAGTTCAATCAACTCTCCACTGCCGGGTCCTATCTTGGAATTTATAACTATTTGCGACTCAACATTAAGGTGTTTTATTTGCCTACTTAGAAACTTTTTAGCAGCTTGTTCGGCAATTTCCTCAATTGGAAGCTTCTTCCCACCCTTTTCCTTGATTGCTCTTCCGGCAATAACTATTTCGATTGGTTTAGTTATCCTTCCACCGTTATATGAGGGTTCAGCCATTCCGCCTATGAGCAGGGCCTTATCTACATTGTGGTGCATTATTGAACCGAATTCGTCGATATAGTATTTACTAAGCGCAATCGAGATTTCCTCGGCAATAAAATCACAGATTGTATCCGGATGTCCAAGACCTTTTTTTTCTACAATTTCGATATCCTGCTCGTACGGCAGATTAGCTTTAAGTGGGCTGATAAGAATATTTTTCTTCATAATGACCTTCAGTGTAGTTCTTATCCAAATATTATTGCAATTATTGCAAAGACTATACCACGAATGGGCGTTAGTATGAACGAGCGGAGAAGAAGGTGATAATGGTTAATCGGTTAACATCAGAGATGTGTAAGATGTCAGATACTCGGACACCGTTTTTTTTATCCCGAATTCTGATTCGCTCTTATTTGAAATCTGCAAAAAAATCTTTTTGTTTTCACTGGCTCTTTAGTAGATTTCTCCAGAACCCCGTAATTAAGGTTCTTTATCGCCTATCATTTTCATTTTCCCGTTTCCCAGGCTCTTTT
>DAOVUC010000125.1 GCA_030632765.1 Candidatus Dadabacteria bacterium | reverse complement strand
CCGTAAAAGGGGTCAAGTTTAAAGAAATGGAACTTCATGACGCATGCTGCGGGTTTGGCGGTACGTTTTCTATAAAATTCCCTAAAGTCTCTGTCTCAATGCTGGACGAGAAAATAGAGTGCATAACAAATAGCGGCGCAGACACTTTAGTATCTTCAGACATGGGCTGTCTGATGAATATTGGGGGAGCGTTAAGTAGGCAAAACATTCCGATAAAGGTAATGCATTTAGCAGAGTTACTTGCAAGCAGAGGATAGAAAATGGAATTTGAAGAAGTCCGGTTCGAGGAAGACTCAGAAAAGGCTTTACGTAATAAGTCATTACAGAAGGCATTAGTAAATGTTACCAATCGTTTTAGATCAGCAAGAAATAAAGCGAGTGAAGAAGTTCCTGATTGGGAAGGACTAAGAACAGCTGCGAGAGAAATAAAAAAAGAAACTATAGAAAACTTGGACAAATATCTTCTTATGCTTGAGGAGAAGGTTAAAAAGGCAGGGGGAAAAGTTCACTGGGCAAAAGATGCTGAAGAAGCATCTCAAATAATAATAAATATTGCTCGGGAAGGAAGGGTTAAGTCAGTCGTAAAAAGTAAATCCATGGCGACTGAAGAAATCGAGCTTAACAGTAGTTTTGAACACGCCGGTATAAAAGTAGTTGAGACCGATCTGGGAGAATATATTATTCAGCTAGCGGGCGAGCATCCCTCTCATATAATAGTCCCCGCAATCCATAAAACCAAAGAGGACATCTCCATACTGTTTTCTGAGAAACTGGGGATTCCGCGTTATGATAAACCTGAGGAGCTCACGAAAGTTGCAAGAGAGAAACTTAGAGGCGAATTCCTAAATGCTGATATGGGAGTCTCAGGCGCCAACTTTGCCGTGGCAGAGACCGGGACAATTGCAGTTGTTGAGAACGAAGGAAATGCCCGGCTTACAACCACTGTTCCGAAAATACATGTAGCACTTGTTGGGATAGAGAAGCTTATTCCACGCTATGAAGATCTTTCTCTATTTCTAACAGTGCTAGCAAGAAGCGCAACGGGGCAAAAATCATCGACTTATGTTTCATTCATTACCGGACCAAAGCGGAGTACTGATATAGACGGGCCCGAAGAATTCCACCTTGTACTATTGGACAACGGAAGATCAAAAATACTGGCATCTGAGGAAACAAGGGAATCTTTATATTGTATTCGCTGCGGTGCGTGTCTAAATATTTGCCCGGTATATAGACAAGTAGGCGGCCATTCTTACGGCTGGGTTTACTCGGGCCCTATAGGGGCAATAATAACTCCACAATTAATGGGTATTGATAAAGCCCCCGAGCTTCCGTTTGCCTCATCGCTTTGCGGAGCATGTAAAGACGTGTGCCCGGTTAAGATTGATTTCCCAAAGGTACTTCTTGAACTGAGGAAAAAAGTCGTCGAATCAAAAATGGGAGATGTGAGGGTAGGGGGCGCAAAGTTAGAAAAACTTGGGATACGGTTATGGCGGTTTTCTGTAGAGCATGAATCAATATATAAAATTACGAACAAGCTGTCGTATTATTTTCAACTTCCGTGGAGGGGGAGCAATGGAAAATTAAATTCACTACCATATCCATTTTCAAGATGGACGGACCAAAGAGACTTTCCTGCGGTCGCCAAGAAAACTTTCAGAGAAAAGTGGAAAGAGATAAAAAGTGAGACGGGGTAGGGAACCTATTTTAGAATCGGTGAGCATATGAGTAATAATTCAAGAGAAGAAATTTTACACACTATCAGAAAAGGGCTGGAAGGAGTCGGCTTAGAAGAAACTTTAGAAGAGAGAAACTTCCTGAGTGAGACTGAAGAGATTCAGAAGTTAACAAAAGAACTGCAGAGCAAGTTAAAAACTCAATTTGTTGGCGAGCTTGAAAACGTAAACACGAATGTTTTAGAAGCGGGCAGTGAGGATGAAGTCAAAAGTTTTTTGCAAGACCTTATCAAAGAAAAAGAATTAAAGTCGTTTGCAATTTGGGAGTCTGAATTTTTAAAAGAGATGAATCTCAAACAGGAACTAAAAGATGCGGGATTAAAATTAATCACAGCGAAGAATAAAAACAGGATCGCAAAAGCTGATATTGGAATTACTGAAGTTGATTATGCGATTGCTGACACTGGAACATTAGTTTTGCTAACAGATAAGAATCAACCCCGGAGCGTCTCACTCCTTCCTCCAATTCATTTGGCTATCGTAAGACCTGAGAACTTGGTGAGGAATATCAATGACCTTTTTATAATTCTAAAAAGCAGGCTTCCAAATACTGATGACATAAGCAGCTGTATGACCTTCATTACCGGTCCGAGCCGTACTGCCGATATCGAGCTCAACCTGACGCTCGGCGTCCACGGCCCAAAGGAGTTGTACGTTGTTATTTTGTCCTGAACTTACTCAAGGCATAACTAGATACAAACTACTTACCAATCCAGTCGCGTGCGGCAAATTCCTGGCCGTTGATATCGATTGATTCATCTGAGGCGAGGTAGACAAAAACGGGTGAGATATCGAGCGGGGTAGGGAGAGTATTGGGGTCTTCATCGGGGTAAGCTCCGGCTCTCATATCCGTACGGGTACCACCGGGATTGACTGAATTCACCCTGACATTGGTATCTTCCATCTCGTGTGCTAGTACCTGAGTTAAAGCCTCCACACCGAATTTAGAAGCAGCGTATGCTCCCCATTCCTTTTTCCCCTTCCTGCCAACACTTGAGCTTACGTTTATTATTGAGCTATTTTCAGATTTATTTAATAACGGGAGAAGGGCCTTTGTAACGAAAAATTGGGCGTTAAGGTTAATGTGAATTACTTCTTCCCAAACATCCTCCGGGTATTCCATAATGGAAGATCTGGCTCCCAAAATACTTGCGTTATTGACCAAGATATCCAGTTTTTGCTTTATTGCATCAATTTGACTGGCGAGCCTTTTTACATCATCTAACTTGGTAATATCACACACTACATAATTAATTTGCCCAAATTCTTTAAGCTCATCACCAGTAGCTTGAAGATTAGCTTCATTTCGTCCGCAGATTATAACTTCAGCACCTTGCTTTAGATAAGCCTCTGCAATTCCTTTTCCGATTCCTTTACTACCGCCTGTTATAAGAGCTGTTTTTCCTTTAAGTTTCATCATACTTGAAGTTTACCAGATTGGAGTCATTTTACAGAGGCTATATAATCGCTGAAATAACACAAATCATGCCCGGAAAGGTCAGTAGTTTAACAAAAGCGACGAAGAGTTTTGTCAATTAAATTAATTCTTGTTATAGCTACATATACATTTTCCTTAAAATTTAGACTTGTTTTACCAAGTATTTCTATTATACTAGAAATATGGTATTAAAGATAAAGGAAAGTCCTATGAATCTTTATGCCGACATGATGTCGGCAATGGGAACCGAGCCAAGGCTTAGAATTATGCGGCTTTTATTATCGGCCCATCCTGAAGGTATGGTTGTGGGAGATATTCAATCTGAATTAGGAATACCTGGTTCCACACTTTCGTATCACATGGAAAAATTGAAAATCGTAGGTCTGGTACTGGTAAATCGCGAACGTCAGTTCCTGCGTTATTCAGCAAATACCGAAGCCCTTAAAAATTTACTTGCGTTCCTTTTTGACGAGTGTTGCTCCCGTAGCCAAGCAATCAAACCTCAGTCAATAGCAAATCTTTGTAACCTAAATGTAGATTAGTTGATTAATTATGAGCGGATTCAGTTGACTCCAGCCAACCAAGTACCGCTACCAATGAACGGGGGATTTGCAGATGACCAGTTGTAACAAGCGGCGTTTATCTTTTCTGGACCGTTATCTCACATTGTGGATTTTTTTGGCCATGGCAGGCGGCGTAGCGATTGGAACCGTCTTTAAAGGCGCTCCGGGTTTATTAAATAGTTTATCTATTGGTTCAACCAATATCCCAATTGCCATAGGTCTGATATTGATGATGTACCCGCCACTTGCAAGGGTGAAATATGAGGAATTACCCCTTATATTTAAGGACTGGAAAATTCTGCTGCTGTCACTGGTTCAGAACTGGGTTATCGGTCCTCTCTTAATGTTTGGCCTTGCCATTTTATTCTTGCAGGATCACCCTCAATATATGATCGGTCTGATCTTAATCGGATTAGCCCGTTGTATTGCCATGGTGATTGTCTGGAACCAGCTGGCCGAAGGCGATAATCAATATGTTGCAGCATTGGTAGCATTTAACAGTATCTTTCAACTATTGTTTTTTGCCGTATATGCCTGGTTTTTCCTGACCATTTTGCCTCCGATTTTCGGCATTGACGGGCAAGTAGTGGATGTCAGTTTTAGGACTATAGCTGAAAGTGTATTTATATATCTCGGCATTCCCTTTCTTGCAGGTTTTCTGACGCGCAAATTCCTTATGAAACAAAAAGGGAAAAACTGGTATGAGGGAAAGTTTTTACCGAAGATTGGGCCCATTACACTCTTTGCGCTTCTGTTCACAATCGTAGCTATGTTCTCACTCAAGGGCGGTATGGTCTTGGAGTTCCCATTGGACGTATTAAAGATTGCAATCCCGCTGGCCATTTATTTTGTTGTGATGTTTATCGTCAGTTTTATCATGGGGAAATTAATAGGAGCAGACTACGGTAAAACTACAGCAGCAGCTTTTACTGCGGCGAGTAATAATTTTGAACTAGCCATTGCCGTAGCGATCACAGCTTTCGGCCTTGGGTCTTCAGTAGCTTTTGCAACAGTTATAGGTCCGCTTGTGGAAGTACCGGTACTAATCGCAATGGTCAATGTGGCTTTTTGGTTCAGAAGGAGATGGTTTTATAAATCAAGCTCTCCAGTGACTTAAAATTGCTATTCAAACCCGGAAAGGTCACAGATTCTGGGAAACTACCTTATTTCAGAGTTTATATTCATAACGTCCGATAATGTATATTATGTCAACTAATAAAATATCGTTTTTTATCGGTCACCTCTTGTGGTTTATAATAGATTCTGAACATGATTGGGATGAATGGACCCGATTTCAGTAAAACTCGACTATAACTTTAGCAGGTCCAGCCCTTTCTGGATGATCGGAGAAAAATGAAACGAAAGTATTGCTTGATGATATTTATGTCCTAGATTATCATTTGACCATGCTTAAAACTGAATATAAAAATAAAATTTACTTTATAACTCAACCGGATCATGCAAAAGTTTCAGGTTTTTTAGCGGCACATTGGGGAAACGAAGAATTTGCCCGTCCCGGATATTATTCCGATTCCCAGGACCCGGATAGACTACGAGCGGAAACAGTCCTTGGAATAGCTGAACACGATAACGGCTGGTGGGAATGGGAGGCATCGCCTGAACCCGATGCAGACGGCTTGCCCAAGGGACTTACAGCAGTATTAAAGAACCAGCAGGAAGGTATGAGTAGATGGGAGAATAGGAATACCCAGACTCAGCGAAAAGCATCCTTACGCGAGTTTACTAATAAGCTACCACGCTTACTGGTTATACGCGCACAGCTCTAGAGCTGAATCTAATCCGGAGTT
>DAOVUC010000102.1 GCA_030632765.1 Candidatus Dadabacteria bacterium | reverse complement strand
AGGCGGAAGAGGAGTATTACAGGAATCATGCTTCACATAAAAATGCCGCTTGGCAAAAGGGAGCGGTACATTAAGAACCCCAAATAATTACCCCGTCTAAATCTTATGCGCTAAGATGATGTGCTCAGTCGCCCAGAGCTGACTTTGCCGTAATAGTTACCAGTTTTACTGCCTTATCCCTGATTTGTGCTGCGATTTTATACTCAGGATCATTCTCAAATTCTTCTTTCTTTCGAGGATTATCAAACCACGTGATTACAATTTCATCCGGTTTTTCCATTCCTTCACCTTCAATGTTTTCGGTCATGAGCCACCTCTCTATGTGGACTCCATGCCTGGCGAGAACGGGCTTTGCCAGCTTCTGATAACGAGCAAACATCTCGGGGTCTTTCACCCACAAAAGCCTTACAGCAAATAATCTTTCGTCATCCATGATTAAGTTCTCCCTCTTGATCACAATTATAACCTATAGGCATTAAATGGAATAGTTATGATTGATTACTTTTTGTATTTGAATGTTTTACGCATCGATATTTATTATTCCAATTTAATCTGAGCTTGACAAAAGGGGAGCAGTGCATGTTTTTTCACCATATCACTTACAAATAGAACCTCAATTGGATAAACTCTATAATATAGGATCTCAAGTTTGAAGGAGGGAGAAATATATGCCAATCTATATGGATCGTCACGACACCAAAGGCTTGACTGCAAGGGAAGTTGCCGATGCCCATCAGAAAGATCTTGAAATCCAGGACAAGCATGGCTGCAAGGCCATCACATATTGGGTTGATGAAGCAAGGGATACGGTTTTTTGTTTAATAGAAGCTAAGCAGAAACAAGCGGTCAAGAATATGCACAGGGAAGCTCACGGCGATGTTCCCAACAAAGTCATCGAAGTAGATCCTGATACTGTAAACGCGTTCTTAGGTAGAGTTGAGGACCTGCCAATGCCGGCAAAACCAGTTGATTCCATCAGTGAGGTGCCGGTCGTAGACTCCGCCTTTCGCACCATCATGTTCACGGATATGGAGGGTTCCACGTCTATAACAACGAGCCTCGGGGACGAAAAGGCGATGGAACTTTTACACGCTCACAATGCCATAATTCGAGACGCTATAAAAACTCATGGCGGCAGTGAAGTTAAACACACCGGTGACGGTTTCATGATTTCCTTTGGCTCTACTTCCCGCGCCGTCGAGTGCGCTATTTCTATCCAAAGAGGTTTTGCTTCTTATAACAAAAATGATCCCATCACTACTATTCACGTTCGTATCGGCCTTAGCGCCGGTGAGCCTGTCACGGAAGGCCAGGATCTATTCGGTTCCACCGTACAACTCGCTGCTCGCATCTGTGACCATGCTGAACCTGATCAGATTTTGGTAACGCGTGTAATACAAAACTTGTCCATTGGTAAGAAATTACCATTCTCGGATATGAGTGAGAAGACACTGCGAGGGTTCGATGAGCCTGTCTGGCTGTGTAAGGTCGGATGGCAGGTGACATAGGATGGTAGGTCCCCCGGGGTTCTTACACTTTCTTACAATCAATTGAGTACCACGGTATGTTTACTATTCTCCACCCTGTTTCTTTTCGAGCCAAGGAAGAGGGTCTGTGCGATGTCTTATCATCTTCCATTTTGTAACAGGTCCGGCAAGATCAAAATTTATTACAATAGTGTTAGTTCTATAATCGTAATAGGTATGTAAAAGTTCAGAAACATATGAGACAGTATGGAAAAAGAGATAGAGGGGTACAAGTAAAAAATAAGTACGATCCGAAGAACTTATTTAGAATGAATCACAACGTTAAGCCTACGGTTTAAGAAATTAATGCCCGAAGCTTAATACGAGAAACTTTATGGAGGGGATACCCTAAGGATTTCATTTTCATCGACTTTACAGAGACAACAATGATGCCGAATCTATATCTCAATCTCTAAGAGATCCTGGGCTTCTATTACTTCTACTCCGACATTCGCTCCTATCGTTTCTACTACTCTTTCCTGATCGCATCTTGGATAAAGGTGTGTAACCACTACCTTTTTAGCCTTAGATATATTAACAATCTCTATGACTTTGCTTGGTGTAAGATGACCTTCTAGCTTTGATTCATCGCTCGCCAAAGCACATTCTATCAGTAGAACATCGGTATCAGTGGAGAGTTCAATAAAAGATTCTGAATAGTCGGTATCACCAGAGTAGACAATGGATTTTCCCTCCGCCTCAATTCTGTATGCCATGCTGCTTTCAATGTGCGGAGTTCTGACACTGGTCAGGGTGAAATCATTAAATTCTTTAGTGCTTTCTTCAAGCTCGTCTACATTAAGCGCTTCAGGGACTATCCAATCCTTATACGCTACCCGTAAAGTGTTGAAAAAGTTTATAAATCCCTCCCCTCCCCATAAATATAGGGGTTTTTCCCTGTAAGACCCATAAGGGGACCCATAGGCGTATTTTGTAGCAAATAGGAATGGAACCAAATCTCCGGTGTGATCAGGGTGTAGGTGTGATAAGAATATATGATCAATCATTAAATAATTGATTCCTAGCCCAGCGAGTTTCCAAGTTGAACCGCTTCCGCAATCAAGAAGTATTTTTGAGTTAGAAAGCTCAAGCATATATCCTGAAGATCCCCGCCTATCATATGGTACGCAAGTTCCTGATCCAAGTATAGTTAGCTTAATTTTTCAGTCTCCTTAAGTTAGTTAAATTTAATTAGCTTTATTATAATATGTATTTGTATCAAAGGAAATAGCGGCATTATTGCAGGAATAGAGGTACGAACGTAAATCCAATCGGCTCATTAATATATGATTCATTCTCTATAGTTTGTTGTGCTATTTAAAGCCCGTACCGTTTGATTTTTTTAAATAAACCCTGTCTCGTTATGCCTAAAAGCTCTGAAGCCCTTTCTTTGTTGCCGCCTGTTTTTTGAAGTGCATCCTTAATCATGTTTATTTCTATTCTTTGAACGGTTTCTTTAAGAGTTTGAGGACCGTCAGTTATATCATTCCCCCAATTAACCCTATCAATCGGATTCCTGATATGCTCTGAGATATCGGTAATTCCAATTATATCACCCTCAGTCATTATTGACGCCCGCTTCACCTCATTTTCCAACTCTCTCACATTCCCCGGCCATGAATAGTTACTTAAAGAGTTTAAAGCATCAAGTGAGAAACGGATCTGATCTTTCCCTATTTTTTGCCCTATGTCAGATAAAAAGTGTTTTGCGAGAACAGGAATATCCTCTCTAAGTTCCTTAAGTGAAGGCATATGAATATGTACAACGTTCAATCTGTAATAAAGATCCTCACGGAAATTACCTTTTTGAATTTCATTTAACAAATCTTTATTAGTAGCACCCACAACTCTCATATCGACGTCAATAGATTTCTTAGCACCAAGCCTTACAACCTTTCTTTCCTGAAGAACCCTGAGCAGTTTAGCCTGTGCCGAGAGGCTCATTTCGCACAATTCGTCCAAAAAGAGGGTACCGCCGTTTGCCTGTTCAATTTTCCCCTCTCTTTTATCGACTCCGGTTGCGACTCCCTTTTCAATACCGAAGAGTTCACTCTCAAGAAGACTCTCGGGAAGAGCCGCGCAATTAATATCGACAAAGGACGCCTCTGAGCGGCTGCTGTTGTAATGGGTCATTCGGGCGGCAAGTTCCTTTCCGGTTCCGCTTTCACCACTAATAAGAACATCAAGCGGACTATTGGCAATTTTCTCTATTATCCTCACAACTTCATTGATTTTAGGGCTGGACCCTATTATATTGTTAACAAAAAACTTGCCCTTGGACCTTTGTTTTAATATATGGTTTTCCTGCTGAAGCAGCGTTTTTGATTCCTCAAGCTCATCTATCAATGTTGCATTTTCTATGGCGACAGCAGCGTTACTTGCGAAGATTTCTAAGATCCCTTCGTCCTCTTTAGTGAAAACCCCATCGATTTTATTAAGAACCTGAAGAATCCCTATCGCTTTATCATCAACATTTTTAAGGGGCAAACAGATAAGCGACTTTGTAATAAGCCCGGTTTTTTTATCTATTGAGGGATTAAAGCTCTTTTCTTTATACGCGTCTTCGGTATATATGGTTTTTCCTGTTTTAAATACCTTTCCCGCTATACCCAGGTCGGCGTCAAAACGGATAACCTCGGTAGTGCCTAAAGCAATTTTTGACCAAAACTGGTGACGCTTTTCATCATAAAGGAAAAGGCTAGCTCTGTCCGAATTAGCAATCCTGGCAGACTCCGTTACGATGAAATCCAAAAGTGAGTTAATATCCCTTTCCATCCTCATCATACTTCTGAGGTTGAAAAGGATGGATCGGCCAATCCCACTTGTAACTGTCAACTTCTTACCCCCAACTTTTTTAATTTTATACTCGATCATAGCATATATGCTAAAGCGGGGTCAATTAAGTCTCTCCTCATATTAAGAGTCGTTATTTATGATAAATTATTTTGTTAGAGCCCTATCAGGAAAGAGTAAGGTTCATTTATGGAGGTTACGGATTAGACCTAAAACAACCAATATATTAATTAACATCCTTAAAAAAAATTGTTTGTACCGGGGCCTAAAAGATGCCCCTCTCGAGCTATCAAGGCCGGAATTGGGCTTATCTTAAGTAAAATGATCGAGTTTCAGGCTGAAATTGATATAGACGAAATTGAATTAACACTTTGGCCGGTCTCCCCAAGATAAAGCACAGCCGGTCTTCTCTACACTATTTTATTTCTTCCGGGTCATATTTGAGGTCTCAAGGAGAGATACAATATCTCTCCTCGAGAATTTTCGTTTATTTAACGAATAGTACCCAAGCGGTTTGATCACTCCCCTCTACCTTTCCAGTGATTTTCACATTGGTCCTATTAGAACTTTGTGTTATCTTCATCAAACCGTCTTGCAGTCCCTGAAGAGAATAAACCGTGTTTTTGGTAACTAAAACATGCTCATGAGGTGGCAAGCCATCACAAGGCCCTGAAGCGATAACCGGCTTCACGGTACCTTTTTCATAATCAGGTATTAGACATACTACATTACCTTGGAGAGTCTGCGTACCCTCATCTGCTGAATGGGAAAAAGCACTTAGAGAAACTGAAAAAGCCATTCCCAGGATTAAAGACAATGCTACAAATTTAATACGTTGCATATTCATACCTCCTTATAGATATTTTACATCATTGATACTTTACATCATATTACTAATTTATAGTACTTGATACCGCAATACAAAATTTTTTTTAACACCCTAAATAATGAATATATTCGCGGGATATTATTACTAGTAACACAATATCTTGAATCTTACAACTATGCAGGACAAAATTCAGACTGCATATCACGGTTTTCTGGCAAAAAAGTTAACCGCCTTAACGTATAAATCTTTTGACACTTTTTCCTCGGCGGAGGTGTTTTTAAAACAATCAAAATATTCGGTTACCCGTGTATCTGAAAATCCTAAGTCAGAGCTAATTGTTGTCAATTCGGGTTCGGGAAGCGCTCCGCCTATGCATGCGGCCCAGATTTCTGGATTACTTCTTGCTTCAAGAGTCAGTTCTCTCTGAACAACCACATCGGCTAAAAACAGCCTTCCGCCCGGTTTAAGAACCCTATAAATCTCATTAAAGACCTTTTCTTTATCGGGCGCGAGATTCACTACACCGTTAGAAATGACAACATCTACACTCGAGTCCTCAACCGGCAGCTCTTCAAATAAACCCTCACGTATCTCGACTGTATCTGAAAGACCAGCTTTCTCAGCCGCGGCCCGGGCGACCTTTCTCATCCCTTCAGTCATATCTACACCGATTGCTTTACCTGTAGGTCCTACCTTTTTTGCTGCTAAAAGCAGGTCCATCCCAGCTCCGCAAGCATGGTCTAGCACGGTTTGACCTTCCTTAATTTCGCCTATACGGTGAGGATTGCCGACCCCTGCAAAACGCGCTGTACACTCTTGGGGGAGTTGGTCCAATTCTTCCTTATCATATCTAAGGTACTCGCTCGCATACTCAGGGCCCCGGTGAAAATGAAAATCACCGTTTGGATCATTAGCCACCTGCGTATACGTCGCATGCACCTGCTCACGTAAACTATCTACATCAAAACTTGCCGGACATTTTACAGCCATTTTTATTACCTCCGTTAATTATTCTACCTTTTAACTATATTCTCTGACATCCGCTTAGTCTATTTATTTCAATCACGACGCTACTTACCACTTTCTAAATAGATTTAATTTGTTACAGCTATATATAATGCAACTGACGTGCCAAAACCCTAAGTTATCTATCTTCCTAGATATCT